>JBEDUS010000253.1:0-2150 GCA_040414975.1 Candidatus Udaeobacter sp. | reverse complement strand
CAGAGCCGATGGATAAAAATGCCTTTCCGGTGACGTATATCGAACCGCCTTCCGATAACGCCGCCGCCCTCGGTTTTGATTTAGCGTCCGACCCCATACGGCTCAACGCTATCGAAGCGTCAATTGCGAGTGATGCGGTTGTAGCGACGGCACCAATTCGGCTTGTCCAAGAACGCGGCCAGCAGCTCGGAATGCTGTTAATTCAGCACGTTTCTGCCGGACCAAATGGGAAAGGCCTGGCACTGATCGTCCTTCGGATGGCTACTTTCGCCAAGACGTTGGTACGCCCGGTCGAACGGATTCTTGATCTTCGATTCGCCGATGCAGCTGCAAAGGTGCCCTTCTTTAATCAGATCAACAGCTCCAGCCTTCCTGTGTACGAAACGGCGTTCGAATTTGGTGGCCACCGATACGTCGTTCAGACAATGCCAACCTCTCTTTACGTATCGCTGCATCGGGGATGGGAGAGCTGGGCGGTGTTAGCGGTTGGCGCCTTGTCCACCGGATTGCTTGGTGCGCTCCTGATGCTCGGAACGGGCCATACGTTTCGTGTGCAAGGCCTCGCCGAAAGACTGCGCAGCAGCGAAACCGCCCTTAGACAACGTGAAGCGGAGTTGGCGACGATTATTCAGCGCACGCCGTTCATGCTCATTCGCTTGGATCGAGATCTGCGCTACAGATTCATTAGCCGTGCTTACGCGGAAATAACCGCCCGTCAACCCGAAGCGGTCGTCGGCAAGACGTTGCCCGAAGTCGTTGGTGAGGAGAACTTCCGAGCCATCCATCCGTATGTCGAAAGAGTGCTGCGCGGCGAAAGCGTCGAGTTTGAAAGAGAGGTTAGTTTCCCTCGGCTAGGAAGTCGTGTCATGCACGTTGTGTATACCCCGGATTTGGATGATGCCGGGCAGGTAATCGGATGGATTGCTTCCCTTTTTGATGTGACCGAACAGAAGCGCGCGACCGAGGCTGAAAAGACGTTGGTAAGCGAACTGCAACATCGCAGTAACAATTTGCTCACGGTCGTTCAGGCGATTGCGCAACGCAGCTTGGCAGGGTCAGGTTCTCTCGAAGAGGCAAGGCGCACATTTCAGAATCGCCTCAACGCGTTAGCTCGGACGAACAAACAGCTCACCAATGTGAATTGGACCGGACTGGACCTTGCGAACATTGTACGGGCCGAATTGGAACCGTTCTCGGATCGCAGCAAAATAATTGGGCCTAGCGTCACGCTTGCGGCGCAGCAGGCGCAGAATTTCGCGCTGGCAATCCACGAGCTCGCGACAAACGCGGCTAAGCACGGCGCCTTGTCGAATCCGCGGGGAGAAGTTTTTGTTTCTTGGGAGCTTGCAAACAATGGTAAAGCAGGCGGGCTTAATTTCGATTGGCTGGAAATTGGAGGCCCACCTATCGCAGCCGAACCGACACGACGATGATTGAAAGCACCTTTAACACCGCATTGTTTGAGTATTCAAAAACGGGATTGCACTGCCACATTCAAAATCTTCTTGCCACGCACGGCCGGACCATACACAACGGTAAAGTCGGAATGCCGCGATTCGGTTGTGATATCCGCTTTTGCCCCAACGTCGGAAGTGAACTCACTGGAAATGTACGGCGAGCCAGATAGTGGGCTCGTTCTTTGCCGTCCACGTCACCCAGTGATTCTGGTTAGCCGCGATCAAAACATGGTCGCCGGGACGAAGATTGCGCTCAAGTTCGTCCTCAATGCGAAGCCCCGCTGATCCGGCGAGGAGTAGAACCCATTCGTCATGCTCCTGACGATGGGGTCTGTCTGCCGGCGTGAATTGACCTGTCGAGACGATCCGCTCGATACGAACGCCGTGTCGCGAAAGTACTTCTGTAAAAATCTCATCGTCTACACGAGCAGGAAGGTCTTTGAGAAGATTGATCACGAGCCGGGCCTCCGGTCTAATGCATCGATTGTGCTATCCTACTCAGCGTGAGTGCTCAGTGGTGTGCCAAGCGGCGCTAAGGAACTCCAGCGGAAAATGAGCCGTGAATTTCTTACGTGACGACGCGGCACCAGTTGCACCGGAACAACAGGTCAGCACGGTTGCTTGGTCGAACGAGACCATTTTTTCTCTAAAGAAACTTGCCCCAAAATGCGTCCGATCCGCCCGATCCGTCCT
>JBEDUS010000252.1:0-21277 GCA_040414975.1 Candidatus Udaeobacter sp. | reverse complement strand
CCGTCGGTCTGCGCAGGTCCGCCCGGCACGAGGCTTTCGATTTTGGCGTAGCCATCCTCAGAGCGAAGCATGGCGCCGATCCCCACGAGCGATAGGCCCATGTTGATGCTGAAATTTTTCATGTCGGCCTTACTCAAGTATTCCGAATGCGGGTCATATGCCTGGGCGAGCGCATCGAGATAGAGCTTCATTTGCTCGTCCTTATCTTCCTCGTGGACATTCTTGTCGAGGCGATCGTAGCGACGTGCAACCAGTTGCGGAGCCGGCTCGATTGGGTGCTCGGTTAAATGTTCCTGTAAGAGTTCGCTAGTGATTCGACCGCGCCAAAGTTGATCGGTTTCCGCCTCGTCTTTGGGCCACGACGATTTTTGACGGCTCAACTCAACCGTCGCGTTGCTCTTGAAATCAATCGGCTGTTTCAACAGCTCTTTTATTTTAGCAACACGATCGTCGACGCGTTTGGTGTAGAGCGCGTAAATGTCGTACGCAGGTTTGAGGTTTCCGAGCAAGACGTCGCTGGCCATCGAGCTGCCATACTTCGCAGTTACCTCGTCAACATCCTTCTGAGTAAAAAAGAGATGGCTAAAATCGAGCATCTCGAGATACGTCTGCAGAAATTTTTTTGAAACATCCTCATTGAGTTTTTGACGCGTGTAATGGCCTTCCTCCAGGAGGCGGCCGACCGACATGGCAACCGTCTCTCTTGACGACGCCATGGCCGGCGGAGCCGCGATTGTCGCCGTTAACAGGATGGCGCAAAGCGCTAATGATCGTTTTAAGGATGGTCTCATCGGTGAAATGAAGAGTTAATTATGTTCGCAGATTTCGGCATGAAGCGCAAGACAACGAGAGAAGATCGGCAATTAAAGTAGAAGATGAGACAATTCACAGTCGGGAACATTCAAATATTCGTAAAAGCTCCCGGCTTCAGCTGTAGACAAATCCCGCTACAATTAAATCCGATGAATTACAAGAAGTTCTGCGGTGGCATTTTTGAAACGAATTGTTACCTGCTTGAAGCCCCACAGGGCTGGATGCTGTTCGACGCACCTGAGGGTTCGTGTGAATGGGTCAAGTCCCTAGGTGTCGATCTTAAACTTTTGCTTCTGACACACGGACACGTCGATCACGTTCAGGACGTCGCCAGGATTAAGCGGCAGTTTGGTTGTCCAATCGGTTGTCACCCCCTCACTGCGCCGATGATTTCGGACCGGGAATTTTTCCGGAGCTTCGGGTTCGAACTCGAAATCGATCCGGCGAAACCTGATTTTCTCATCGAAGAAACGCCGAGCCGGGATTTTCTCGGCGCCCAATTCCAGGTTTTGGAAGTTCCAGGGCATTGCCCGGGGAGTCTTTGTTTCTTTTTGCCGAAAGACCTGTTGCTTGTCGGCGGCGATGTGTTGTTTGCCGGCAGCATCGGTCGCGGGGATTTGCCGGGTGGAGATATCGATCTGCTAGTGCAGCAGATCAGGAAGAGATTATTTCCGCTCGGCGATCAAGTCACCGTGCTTCCGGGACACGGGCCGCCAACACAGATCGGCACCGAGCGTCGCACTAATCCTTTCGTCCGCTTGAAGTAGCGCTAAGAACCTCCGTCCTATTGAGGTTGCGACTCGTCGCGCAAAGGAGTCAACTCGGCGTTGCCGTGCCCGTGGCGCAGGGCGGTATGTAATTGAGACGTTGCCATGCCCATGGGTTGCAGCGTTTGAATGGAAACTTACCCCGGAAAAACGGAGCGCGTCGCTATCCCGTTACATGTTTAAATCGAACTGGCCAAGATCAGTGAGAAGAGAAGTGAGTGGCTTGAGGTCGTCGATCTCCGCCACGATCTCTCGCAGCGAACGCAGGGCTCTTGGAATGTATTGCAGGAACGTCTGGTTTCCCCTGACCAAGCCCAGAAACCCATAAGCACCCAGCGCCTGCATCAGGCGTTGCATCGCGCATAGTCGCAGTATGTCGTCGAACTGCGCCTCAACTCTCCGTCCACTGTCCGTCTGTTTTTCCCGGTAATAACCAATCAACTCAGATCGTTCCGAGGATGAGAGCTCGACATACGGATCAAAAAGCAATGATGAGAGGTCGTATTCGGCCAGTCCGGGTCGCATTCCCTGAAAATCAATAAGATTAGCTTGTCCGTTCTGGATAATGATATTTTGCGATTGAAAATCGCGATGCACCAATACCCTCGGCAAACCCGCAAGGTGTTTTGCAATTTCGTGCAAACCAGGCAGGGCTGCGAGCTCCTTGCGTTCTGACTCGCTGACCTTGAAATAGCGGCCGAGGCAATTGTTGAAAAAGTATCTTTGTTCCCAGCGGTACAGCGCGGCGTTAAACTCGGCGGGCAAATGCATCTTCATTTCCAGGCATACCGACTCCGGCAAACTGTGAAGTTTGAAAATCTCATCGAGCGCCTCTTCATAGAACGCGCGGCGGACCAGCCAGCTTTCGTGGCGATAGCTATAGAGATCGCGTTCACCCAAATCCTCGATCCAGATCAAGCCTTCCGTCGCATCGTGAAAATAAATCTTCGGTCCCCGGATTCCATGGGCCTCAAGGAATTTCGCGATCTCGACGTAATGCCGATTCTCTTCGCGCTCCAGATTGTACTTAACCAGGATCAACTTGTGATTCGGCGAGCAACGAATCCGATAAAATTTTCGATCGGACCCGCCTTTCTCGATCGGGCGAATTTTTATGTCGGCTACATCGAGCAGCGGAAAATGCACTCGTGTTCGCCGGAGAAGAAATTCGGTCCTCATACTAGATGTCGCTGTTGCGATGGATGCCGGTGACCTTTTTTTTGGAGCGGAGAATACAATTGTTAAGCTGACTTTTGGAAGCAATTTCTGCACCGGGCCACAAAATTGTGTCCTCAAGGATGGCTTCTGCGCCGACCTGGCAATTTTCTCCGACCACAGAGCAGCCGAGCAGCTGTGCGCTCGGATCAACTGTGGCTGATTTCGCGACGCGCTCAGGCCATTCCGGTCTTTTGATGTAACCAGGCGTCCAATGGTCTCGTAAAATTGTGCGATGCACCTCGAGATACTCAGCGCGCGAGCCGATATTGAACCATTTCCCTTCGTTCATCACCAGGCCGCCGATCTTACCACCCTTGCCTATCCAATCGGCAATAATTGGAATGAATGAAATTTTTTGCCCCGGCGGGATTTGCTGAAAAACTTTTGAATTCCAAACAGCAACGTTCGCGAAATCAAGATTTCCCTTCGTGCCGTAGCGATTCGCAATATCCACAACACGGTGATCGCGCAGAGCCACATGCGAAGCCAAATTTGTATTGCGCAATCCGAGCGTGACGTCGTTCCCGCGGCGGAAATGTTCGTCGATGAGGGGTTGCAGGTTGAAGTCGGTCAGGATGTCGCCGCTGTAGGTCAGGAAAGGATCGCTACCGAGATAACGTTCCGCATTCTTGATTCCGCCGCCGGTCTCAAGCAAGTCCGGTTCGTGAATCAGCGTGACCGACTGGCCGTTATACTCGTTATCGCGAAAAGAGTTTTCTAATAGTTCGTGCTGCTTGTGCGTGTTAATGACGAGCCTTTCCACCCCAACGTCGATCAAATGATCGAGTACAAATGTGATCAGCGGCTTTTGAAAAATGGGAATCAGGGGCTTCGGAAGATCGTCTGTCAGCGGCCGCAGGCGTGTACCGAGTCCAGCAGCGAGAACGAAAGCTTGCGTGATTGTGTTCATCGCATCACAAACTCGGTTAAGGCAGAGGAAACTGTTTGAAACGCGACTAACTCAATCGGGCGGAGTTTCCAGCGAATGCGCCACGCGCAATCTGTTCACAACAAGGTCGTCGATTTCAAGATGCTTGATTTTCGCTCGACCAATGACAAGGCGGCCGACTGCGACGACGCCTAATGCAAGCGCCCCAATTGCCAGGGCACCGACCGCGAGCGCTCCGACGCTCTGCGCTCCGATCGCCAACGCGCGGATGCGCATTGGTCCAAGATCATTCGGTTCGGCCTCGTGCATGCTGTGGTAAATTGTCCGCAAGCTTAATCCACGATATTCGGCCTTCCATCCAGATGTGGTCGGCTGGCGCGACGATTTTGGGCCGATCGAAAGTGGCAACTGCCGCGAATCGTCTTGGGCTCAGTTTGCATCACTAATTACAGGGCAACCGCGCGGTTACTCGGTAATCCTAGTAGGCTAAGTTAGGGCCAGCGGAACGTCCCCAACCCAATCGCTGCCAGGGGTTCTCGCGTCGCTGTAAATAAAGTGTCCGTGTGCCAAAATCGATGATGCCGTGGTGGCGCCGAAGCGTCTCTGCACCTAACAAGCCGGCAACCGGCGGCGAGCCGTCCAATAGCCCGTCATGAATTAATCCCTCCATGTCGATTACGCCCACGTCCTTGCCAATGATATCGACCGAGCCCACTGACAATTTGCGAATCGTCGCCACGCGTAGACCACGCTCCTTCAGGTTCACCGCTGAAGAACTAAACTGCGTTTCGCGCGTGGCAATTCGCATTCGTCGAACGAAAGAGCGATGCAACAGCGTAGCAAACGAACCGGTATCGACCATGAATTTGGCAGGTTTCCCATTGATCGAACCATTCACGTACAAATTGAAACCGTCGCTTACCTGAATCGGAACAGCTTGCAATCCGCGCCGGTCGAAACCGGGAACACCACCCAAAAAGTCGGGGTCTGTCTTCAAGATGAGCAACTGCCGCTGACAATCCAATACCGCTTGAGTTGGAAAAAGGATATCCGCGCCGATGATTCCGTCGATTTGCTCTTCGTGAACCAATCGCGCCGAGCGAGGAGAACTGCCCAAGTCAACAGTAACCACCGGTTCATCGACGAGAGTTAATCCTCCCAGCCGCAGTTCGCGCGCGATGGCCACATTGTTAAATGCGCCATTGATCTGAATGCGCGCCGGCAGGTTCGACTTGGCCGCGGTTGGTTTGAGTCGAAAATAATTGCGGCGATCTACCGCGATTGCGCTTACGGGCGCGCCGCTATCGATGGTGAGCCACGCCTCTTTGCCGTTGATAAAAGCGCGAACCATCAAATGATTTTGCCGGGAGCGCACCAACGGTAGCGCTTCGAAGTGGATGTCCGTCCGTGCGTAAATGACCCTTGGCATGCCAGCCAATCCGGTGACCAGCACGACTGCAGCGCACGCAATTGGCAAAAATGTCCTGCACACTCGCCGCTTGCTTGAACACATCACAGGGCGTGAAGATTAACATGGTTCCTCGCAGGTGAAAGCAATTTCGCATTTTTAAATCGACGATTTAGCGAAACTGAGACCGAGTGTTTTGTCATTGCGTGGCACGCCTGACTAATGATTTACTCTCGGCCAAATTAACCGGCTCAAATGACGACGGCATTAACTGAAACACCTGTGGCCGAACAAAAATTTGTCAGGGGACTCGGCCTGATTGATTCAACAATGCTGGTCGCCGGCTCAATGATCGGTTCGGGAATTTTCATTGTGTCCGCTGACATCGCGCGACTTGTCGGTTCTCCCGGATGGTTGCTCGTCGTATGGGTGGTCACCGGCGTCCTCACGATCGTTGCGGCGCTCAGTTACGGCGAGCTCGCGGCGATGATGCCGCGGGCTGGCGGTCAATATGTATATTTGCGCGAAGCCTACAGTCCGCTTTGGGGATTCCTCTATGGCTGGACGCTGTTCCTCGTGATCCAGACCGGAACAATCGCCGCGGTTGCGGTCGCATTTGCTCGTTTTCTCGGTGTGTTCACCGAGGCCATTTCGCCAACACGCTGGATTCTCCCACCGATCATGCTCTCGCAGCGCTATGCGGTTAGCCTTTCGACGCAGCAGTTGGTCGCGATCGTAATCATCATATTCCTAACAATCGTAAATACGCGTGGCCTGCGGCTTGGGAAACTCATCCAGAATGTCTTCACTTCCGCAAAAACGCTGTCACTCTTCGCACTGGTGGTGCTCGGGATTTTCATTGGACGCAACTCCGACGCGCTCCACGCGAACTTTGCGAATTTCTGGACGCCGACCGCTGTTTCCCCGATCACATCAGACCTGCCGTTCGTCGGCGCGGTCTCCGCGACCGCCAGCGCGCTGGGGATGGTGATCGCGATTTGTGTTGGGCAGGTCGGTTCGCTCTTTTCCGCGGACGCCTGGAACAACATCACGTTTACGGCGGGTGAAGTGCGCGAACCGCGGCGAAATATTCCGCTCTCGCTTTTGTTCGGCACGGGCCTGGTGATTAGCTTGTATCTGCTGGCAAACGTGGCGTACCTCTGCGTGTTGCCGTTGGACAAAATCCAGCATGCCCCGGATGACCGTGTCGGCACTGCTGCGATGCAGGTGATGTTTGGTGGCGCTGGCGCTGGCATCATGGCGGTAGCCATCATGATCTCTACGTTCGGTTGTTGTAACGGACTCATCCTCGCTGGCGCGCGCGTCTATTACGCGATGGCACAGGATGGTTTGTTCTTTAAAGCGACGGCCCGGCTGAATTCGAAACATGTGCCAGCCATCGCGCTCGTGCTTCAGGGAATCTGGACTGCGTTGCTCGTGCTGCCACGCACGCGAAACGTTGATCCAGCAAGCGGGGCTGTAACGTATGGCAATCTTTACAGTAACTTGCTGGATTACATTATTTTTGCTGCTCTGATCTTCTATGTGTTGACAATTGCAGGCGTGTTCGTACTCCGTCGAACGCGCCCGGAGGCGGAACGGCCTTACCGCGCACTTGGCTACCCAATTCTCCCCGCGCTCTATATGGTCGGCGCGACGGCGATCATGCTCGTCTTACTCGCTTATAGAGTACAAACAACATGGCCCGGGTTGGTAATCGTACTCACCGGTGTGCCAATTTACTTTCTTTGGAAATTTCTGGGTAAAAAATCTCCGTCAGCTTGACTTGCTCCGTCCGCCCCAATTAGCACAACCAAAGGAACTGCGCCCATGAACGTACTTCGACGAAAAAGCGTTACGCAACTTCAAGCTGATGCATTGACGGACGATCGCCTGAAGCGAGCGCTCGGGGCGACGAACCTGACGGCGCTTGGCGTCGGCGCAATCATTGGCACCGGTATTTTCGTGCTGACCGGGACGGTCGCCGCGCAGAACGCGGGGCCAGCGGTAATTTTATCGTTCGTGCTTGCGGGTGTCGCGTCCATTTTCGCGGCGCTGTGCTACAGCGAGTTCGCTTCGCTCGTTCCGATGGCTGGAAGTGCTTACACTTACGGCTACGCGACACTCGGTGAACTTTTCGCGTGGATCATCGGCTGGGATTTAATTATCGAGTACGCTCTGGGGGCAGTGACCGTTTCGATCGGTTGGTCAGGTTACGTCGTTTCTTTTCTACGTGACATCGGCATTCACATTCCGCCCGAGTTGTCGGCGGCGCGCGGTACAATCGTCCCCCTCCCGGATGGAACACAGGTCGTGGCAATTTTCAATCTGCCGGCGGTCATCATCATCGCTGTCGTCACGCTGCTGCTGGTGATTGGGATTCGTGAGTCCGCCACGGTCAATAACGTTATTGTATTCATTAAGGTTGTAGTCGTGCTGATGTTTATCGTCGGCGCCGCGCACGCTATTAATCCTGCCAACTGGCACCCCTTCATCCCGCCAAGCACCGGCGAGCGTGGGCAGTTTGGTTGGAGCGGTGTCATGCAAGGTGCCGGAATTGTCTTTTTCGCATACATCGGTTTTGATGCCGTTACCACGGCCGCGCAGGAGGCGAAGAACCCGCAACGCGATATGCCGATCGGCATCATTGGATCACTGTTAATTTGCACTGTGCTTTACATCCTGGTTTCGGGCATCGCGACCGGGGTGATGTCGTACCACGACTTGAATGTTCCTGATCCGATCGCAGTGGCGGCGGATCACGTCGGTCTCGGATGGATGTCGTCACTGATCAAGCTTGGTGCCATCGCAGGACTGAGCTCAGTCATCCTCGTGATGTTGCTTGGGCAGTCACGGATTTTTTGGACAATGGCCGATGACGGTTTGCTGCCGACGTTTGTTAGCAAGGTTCATCCAAAGTTCCGTACACCGTGGATCACCACAATAGTGACCGGTGTGGTAGTGGCGTTTTTCGCCGCGATTTTGCCGATCCGCGATGCGGCCAGTCTTGTTTCAATCGGCACGCTGCTGGCCTTTGTGATCGTCTCGATTGGCGTCCTTTTTCTGCGAGTGCGCGAGCCAGAACTGCCGCGCAGATTTAAAGCGCCCGCAGTTTGGTTTGTCGCCCCGATGGGGGCGATATCGGCTCTTTATCTGATGGCGTCGTTACCGTGGTTAACGTGGGAAAGACTGATCTACTGGTTTGCTTTCGGCATCGTGATTTACTTCGGATATGGCGTTTACAACTCCAGACTTGGTCCGCGCAAAATCGCTGGCGAAACCGGCTGGTCGCGCGCGCTGAAGATCGCCGGAGTGATCTGGATTGTGTTTGGCTCGCTCGGTTCCATCTTGTGGTTGGCACGGTATCGCGTGGACTCCATCCCTGGCTCACTCGGGATCGTCATCGGCGTGGCGGGGTTCGTACTGGCGTGGAGCCTCGGCGCCCTGCTAAATTTGGTTGCACAAGTTTCCGATCATACACATGCCCGGCACCTGATGATGGAAACGCCAGGCGAGAAATAGTCGTGGCAGCAATCTCGCCAAATTGCGCGCTGGCGTGGGGAAGATGCCTGCCGATTTAGACGGATAACACGCGTTAAGATCCAGATGACGTCCAATCGCCCCTGAATCCCCGTAACGGGCTGGTAGAGCTTGTCCCAAGAAGCGCTTCGGCGCGTTTCTCGAGCTTTTCCCTATCGGTCTGATTGAAAAGGCGGTGTGCGTCGGCAAGTTCCAAAAGCGCGACTCCTGCTCGGCGGAGAATTCTACGGGCTTCGGAAGGTACCTTCTCATATGTTCCCGTATTCACTGCGTGCGTTTGAAATCGCGAGATGACAGAGGCCAATGCAGCGTCATTCGCCCCAAACAAATCGATGAGTTGTTGAAAACTGAGATGAAAAGGAATCGTAGCAAGATCCACATGCTCCGATTCGGATATTTCCGTGGGCGACATCATAACCTCGTTCGATGTCGCCACTGAAATCCAGACGTCAGCGGGCTGGTAATATCCGATCTCAACGCGACAGGCACGATGCCGTTGCGACATCGTAACGTAATGCATTCCCGCCATCGGTTCGACCGTCGCTTCTTTCTCCTCCAGACCATCTGCACAATGAAACCGGAGATGCACCTGTCGATCGACGGGCGCGGCGTTTTTGAAGATCGATGCCCAATCAACATTCCAATATGCGAAAATTGTCCGTGGGTCGCGGGCAACGGCAAAAAGACACGCCGGCCCATGAAAACGCGGCAGTCCCAAGGCATCACCTAAATCGCGCGAACCCTCGGCTTCCACCAGAGGAACGACCGGTTTTCTGGAAATGTGGAATGTCTTTCTTTCCCTCATCTCCCACAAGGTGGCCCAAATCGACAAAAGGCCAACCACAGATTTCGCGGCAAAACATCGATTACCCACAAAATCCCATCTCGACTCGGTTTGGAATTTTTCCGAGCCTTTTGCGCGTTTAAACGCATAGTTTCCGTCTATTTTGAGAAAGGCATGAGCGCAAAGATCGTGGGTCTCGAAGAACTTTCGGAACGCAGCAAGCAGTTGCGCACCGCCGGGAAAAAGCTCGTCGCGACGAATGGCTGCTTTGATCTGTTGCACGTGGGACACGTGCGTTACTTGCAACGTGCACGTGCGCTCGGCGATTTGTTGGCGGTCGGCTTGAATGACGATCGCTCAGTCCGCGAATTAAAAGGAGAGCGACGCCCGGTTACTGCTGAGCGTGATCGCGCGGAAATTCTTGCGGCTCTACAGTGCGTCGATCTGGTCACAATCTTTCCGGAAATGCGAGCGACGCAGTTTATTGCTGCAAGCCATCCGGCCATTTATGTCAAAGGCGGCGATTACAGCTCAGAAACGCTCAACGAAGAAGAGCGCGCACTTTTGGAGGAGATCGGCACCGAGATTCGTATCATTCCGTTTGAAGCGGGCTATTCGACTTCGCGTTTGCTGGAACAAATATGCGCGAGCGGAAGCTGAAAGTTATGGCGCGCTTTCCGAAATCGATATCGAGGATAAATAAGTGAAACGCCTGCGAATTGGAATACTTGGATCAGGAAAAGGAAGCAACTGCCGGGCAATCCTTGAGCGTATCCGTTCAGGCGACCTGGCAGCGGAAGCGCGTGTTGTAATCTCGGACGCTATGGATGCGCCAATCCTTGAAATAGCGCGTGAGTTTGCCGTTGCTAACGCATATTTGCCACCCGGCCAGTTTCGCACGCGGTTAGAGCCGGATGTGGAAAACGAGCTCGTGAATATGTTACGCGAGGCCGGTGTCGATCTCGTGGTGCTCGCTGGTTTCATGCGAGTGCTACATGCACCGATGCTCAAAGCATTCCCGCGGCGTATCATCAATATCCATCCGTCGCTTCTGCCAAAATTTCCCGGGCTCGAAGCGTGGAAACAAGCGCTGGTGGCCGGCGAAAAGGTAACTGGTTGTACTGTGCATTACGTAGATGAAAAAATCGATCATGGTAAGATCATCGCTCAGCGCGAAGTAGCGATCCTGCCGGAAGACACACCTGAGAGTCTGCATGCGCGCATTCAAATCGCGGAGCGCGAGTTGTTCCCGGCCGTGATCGCCGAATTTTGCGAAAGACATCAACCGGCAAGCTTATGATTTTGAACCTCCGGGATAAGTCGTAGGGCGCGATTTACACATCGCCTAAAACTGCTCTGCTTTTTGCTCGCGACTCAGCACTTCTTCCAACGCAACAGTTGGTTTCTTGTGCTCATATAGAACTGCGTAAACCTGATCAATAATCGGCGTTTCGATCTTCAACTGGCGTGCGCATTCAAAAACACTCCGTGCGGTGGGAATTCCTTCGGCCACCATCCGCATGGATTGGGTAATCTGCGTAAGCGATTCGCCGCTCCCGAGTCGTTTGCCGACTGTGTGGTTGCGGCTGCGTTCGCTATAGCACGTCACAATGAGATCGCCCGCTCCGCTCAATCCATAGAAAGCCTGCGCGGTTCCTCCCATCGCAACTCCGAGCCGCACGAGCTCTGCCAGCGATCTCGTGACTAACGCCGCTTTGGAATTGTCGCCCAACCCGAGCCCATCACTGATCCCTGCCGCTACAGCGAACACATTTTTCAACGCGCCGCCCAGTTCGATGGATGTGACCTCTTGACTAGTGTAAACACGAAATCGCGGACTCCCCAAGTTGCCTTGCAGACTCGTTGCGCACTCGGCGTCGTTGCACCCAATCACCGTCGCAGTTGGAAAGTTTTGTACCACCTCCGCTGCGAGATTCGGCCCCGATAAAACCGCGATCCTCTGCTCTGGAAAAAGCTCGCTTAGGATCTGACTCATCCGCATCCCGGTGCCGTGCTCGATCCCTTTCACGCAACTCAAGAGCATTGTGCGAATATCGCCAATTGCTTCCCTCAACTGGACCGCAACCTTTCGTAACGCTGTCGACGGCGTCGCGAAAACAATCAGATCCGCGCGGGCGCAATCACTGAGTTCGGGGGTAACAAGCACTGACCCGGGTAATTTCAGCCCTGGAAGATAGTCACTGTTCTCGCGCGTTTCTCGTATGCGCGCCACACGATCGACATCGTGCGCCCAAAGTGAAATCTGACGCCCGGCTTTGCCCCACAACAATGCTAAAGCCGTTCCCCAACTGCCAGCACCAAGAATAGCTATTTTGCCGACTTTCACTTTCGACTAAAGCGCGGCTCCGTTCCATGCATGAGCCGCGAAAGATTTGAACGATGGCGCCAAATCACAAGTGCCGCCAGACAAACAGACGAGTAGAATAATAATCTCCCGGCGGTCTGACTTAGCCAGGTTGTAATCAGTATGATGAGAGGTATAGCGGCTGCGGCTGCAATTGAGGCCACCGAAACATAACGCGTGAGCAAAAAGGTGAGCAACCAGATCGCCGCGCTGAGCAATGTGGCGATCGGAGCCAAGCCGAAAAGAGCACCGGCTGAGGTGGCGACACCCTTTCCCCCCTTGAAGCGCAGCCACACAGGAAAAGAATGTCCTAAGACACTCGATATCGCCGCGGCGATTCCAAACATTTCTGATGAGATCCATTCAGGCTGCAGATGCGTAGCGATCAAGATCGACACCTTCACCGCACAAAAACCTTTCAAGAAATCCGCGGCAAACACGGGATAGCCATAAGCCTTCCCGAGCGTACGTATAACATTGGTCGCACCAACGTTCCCGCTACCACGTTTCCTGATGTCAATTCCTTTGATTCGGGCCGCGAGATATCCGAACGGAATCGATCCCACCAGATAGCTCGCGATCACTGCAGCGGCGAACGTGAGCATGAAGCGGTTATTGCAAAGCTGCAGTCATCTTCACAGCTCTTGATATACGTAACTTGTTCTTGGACAACCATATATCTATTATCGAAACATCGGCAGGCGTGATTCCACTTATCCGGGCTATCTGTCCTATCGAGCTAGGGCGAGCGCTCGCCAGTTTTTGGCGCGTTTCCGAACGGAGGCCAGGAATTTCGTCATAGTCAATCCAATCGGGAATCGCCTGTTGCTGCCTGCGTGCGAGCCGTCGATTCTGGTCTGTTTGCCGCGCGGCATAACCTTCGTATTTGAAATCGGTCTCCACTAATTGCCAGATTTCAATCGGCAGGAGAGAAAGAAGATCGGGTGGCAGATTTGCGACACTAAAGTCGGGTCTCTTGAACAACTGAGAGATCGGGACCCCGTTGAGCTTGGTTTGAATGGCTAGCAGACGGGCCTGATCTAAGAACCGCAGTTTTTCTTCATGACGACCCCAGCGTGCTGGATTAATTAATCCGGCCTCGAATGCACGACCGGTCAGGCGCTGATCTGCATTGTCGTGTCGTAAAAACAAGCGGTCCTCGGCCCGACTCGTGAACATGCGGTAAGGCTCTTCGGTACCTTTGGTGACGAGGTCGTCTATGAGAACTCCTATGTAAGCTTCGCTCCGCGACAGTATTAATTCCGAACGGCCTTGACTCTTCAGTGCGGCATTAGCTCCGGCGATCAAACCCTGAGCCGCAGCCTCCTCGTAGCCCGATGTCCCATTAACCTGGCCGGCAAAATAAAGACCGTGGATTAGCTTCGTTTCGAGCGTTGGGAGAAGTTGGGTTGGCGGAAAATAGTCGTATTCGACGGCGTATCCCGGACGCAATATCTCAGCGCCTTCGAGAGCGGGGATCGAGTGTACGAATTCCAGCTGAACGTCATATGGCAAACTCGTCGAGATACCGTTTACGTAATATTCTTTGGTGTGTCGGCCTTCGGGCTCGAGGAAAAGTTGATGAGATACCTTGCTCGAGAACCTTACAACCTTATCTTCGATTGATGGACAATACCGGGGCCCGGTTCCCTTAATCTGGCCGACGTACAGCGGGGACCGATCAAGGTTAACGCGAATAATTTCATGGGTCCGCTCGGTTGTGTGAGTTATCCAGCAGGGCATTTGTTCCACGTGGAACTTTCCTCCGTGAACACGGTTCAGAGTAAAGATCTCGTCTGCTGAATCACTAATTTCCTCCTTGTAGAAGGAAAATGTCGGTGCTGGTTCGTCCCCAAGCTGAATTGTGCATCGAGAAAAATCTATCGAGCGTGCGTTCAAGCGACATGGCGTTCCAGTCTTGAATCGCCCGACTTGGAACCCTAAGTGCTGAAGATTCTCGCTGAGGCCCGAACTGACGTCAGCCATTCGCCCGCCCGGTTTGGTAGCTTTGCCGACGTGCAGGAGGCCGCGCAAAAATGTCCCCGACGTAATCACGACGCTTTGGGCTGCTATTGTCACCCCTAAATCGGTTTCGACCGCGACGACTTTCCCTGCTTCAACAAGGATGCATGACGCTGTTCCCTGTTTAACATCGAGATTTTCTGCCGATTCCAAAATCGCTTTCATGCGGAATTGATAAGCTTTTTTGTCGCACTGTGCGCGCGGCGCGCGCACCGACGGACCCTTTGTCCGATTGAGCATCCGAAACTGAATCCCCGTAGCGTCAGCATTTACGCCCATTACGCCACCCATTGCGTCTATCTCGCTGACAATATGGCCTTTAGCCAGACCGCCGATCGCCGGATTACAGGACATTTGACCTATCGTGTCCAGGTTTTGGGTCAACATCAAAGTGTGACAGCCGATGCGCGAAGCAGCTAACGCGGCTTCGATCCCAGCATGGCCGCTACCGACCACCACTACTTCATATTTAGTGGGCAGCTTAAGTTTCATTTTGTAACTTAACAACTTCTGTATCAACGATTTATCTCTACTGGTGGCTTAGCTCCTTCCTCCTGTTTGGAGTCCGCCGAACTGTGCGACATCTGTATCGCCTGGTATGCGATGCGGCCCAGCACTATCAAAAGCAATGCTGTCGTCGCAAACGCGCCTCCCCATATCCAATATTCAATCATGCGTGGATAACTTTTCCCGCGCATGATGCGCATGGCAAACTGGCCCAGCGTACCAACATAAACATACAAGAAAAGACCAGGCGCCCGGCCCAACGAGGCCCAAAGCATGTAACTGCAGAATGGAATTCGTGTTAACCCGTAAAAATAATTCAGCAGACTCGTAGGGAAAAGTGGATGAAGTTGACTCAACAGAATAATCTTCCAGCTCTCGCGCTCTACCGCAGGTTCCAGTGCGCGCAGCGCTGGATTACCTGAAAGTTTTTGTCGAAACCATTGCCCGGCTATCCATCGGCTTAGCGCAAAGGAAGTTGCGGCGGCAACAGCGTTGCCCACAAGCACAATCAGAAATCCCCACCACAACCCAAAAAAGAAACCTGCACCTACAGCGAGAATACCACCAGGAAGCAAAAGGATATTGCAAGCCGCGAAAAGCAGCGGATAGCAAACGGCTCCCCAGGGACCCCAGCTCATCACGCGCCGTTGTGATTCCTCGATAAAGCTGACGATCGGAAGAAAGCGCGAAAGCACGATTGCCAGTACAACTACTATAACGATCGCTCCGACTTGCCAGCAAATCGCGCGGCTGACCTTCAACATCCGGAAATTCTGCTCGCGTCATCGGCTTCGTGCAAATCTTTCCACCTACGCGTTCCGCGCCGGCTCTCTACGCTCAACTATACGGCCGATGACTCTGCCTCGCTGCGACGCGGAACACCGAGGCTGTCAAAGATCACCCTGGTGGCGTCGGAACGGTTGAGAGTGTAGAAGTGAATACCCGCTACATCGTTGTCGAGAAGATCGTGACATTGCTCTATCGCAAAATGAAGTCCGACACGTTTGACCATTTCAGGATCGTTTTGACAACGCTGTAAAGCGCGCAGGAGTCTGGCGGGGAATCGCGCGCCGCCCGCCAACTCCGCTATGCGTTTGAATCCGCTAACGGAGGTGATGGGCATGATGCCTGCGATAATTGGGACGTTGACGTGAGCGAGCGCGCAGCGTTCGCGGAAATCGAGAAAATCGCGATTATCAAAAAACAGCTGAGTGACGATGTAGTCAGCGCCGGCGTCCACCTTCGCTTTGAAATAATCCATCTCGAGCAACCGATTCGGTGTGACAGGATGCCCTTCAGGGAACCCGGCCACTCCAATCCCGAAACCGCGCCGGTCTGGATGCGTGCCGGAATTGTTGAATCGCCGAATGAACTTGACCAAATCGATCGCATGTTGGAACGAGTCTCGCGATTTATCGTAAGCAATTCCAATCGGCCTGTCGCCACCGAGCGCGAGGATGTTTCCGATCGCAGACTTGGCATATCGAACGAGGATCGCTTCGATTTCCTCTTCATTGTGGCAAACGCAGGTAAGGTGAGGAATGGGGTCGAGCTTTGTTGTCTGTTGAATGCGCTCGACGAGATCGTGTGTTAAATCACGTGTTGAGCCACCGGCACCGTAGGTCACGCTGACAAAGTGCGGCATGTATGATTCGAGATCCCGAATCGTCTGGTACAGAGTCTCGGCGGCCTCCGGAGTTTTCGGAGGAAAGAACTCGAACGAAAAGGTGGGAGAATCCCCCCGCATGATGTCGGTAATGTGCATGGATTCGCCGCCTATATTCGTTCCTGCCGCGACTTTTGGTCAACTCACCGACAGCATATTTTCCGTCACCTATGGTTGTGATCTAACGGGGGACCTCCTACTTCATAAGGACAGCGATTGCTCGCACACCACAATCAGCGCATCAATGTTCCCATCGCGTTCGCCCCTGCAGCTCAAGGGACAATTGCGAATGCCCGCGCCGGAAATCCTGAGCCACCTTTAGGTTTTGGAAAGCTCACTACCACAATTGCGCCGGCTTCCGGGACCTCATCTAGATTCGTAAGCAACTCAATCTGATAATGGTTTGTACTCAGAACGTACGTTTCAAGTGAGTAATCGTCCTTACTTGTAGCGATTCCCGGATCAGTATCTGTCGTTTCGTGGCCTGACGCCGTAATCTTGCGCTTTTCGTAAAGGTATTTCAATGCAGGCAAGCTCCATCCGGGATAATGGGCGATGCCATTGACATCTTTGTTTTCCATTTTTGCCGCATCGGGCCAGCGCTTCGACCAATCGGTCCGCATTGCAACAAAGGCACCAGCTGGGATTGCGCCATGATCTTTCTCCCATTTTTGTACACGATCAAGCGGCAGCGTATAATCGGGATTTTTCGCCGCCTCGTCATGCACGTCGATGACAACAAGGGGCAGCACCATTTCTTTCGGATCGATCTGATCTACGGTGCGAAGCCCCTTTATAAAATGTGCAGGCGGATCGACATGTGTGCCCCATTGGCCAACGTGCGTATAGAGTTCCGCGAAGAAGCCTGTTCCCATCACGTCAGGGCGCTTCTCATACCAGTAAATTGTCTTACGCACCTCATCGGGAAACCCAGGCCAGCGCGGGATTCCGGGAGCAAAATCATGCGTCAGATCTACGTATCGTTGATGGGCAAGAATCCGTTGAATGCGCCAGAGCGGCGGTTCGTCAGCAGGCCACGATGAGGAAGCTGCCATGATGAACACAGCAGCACTTAACGAGAACGTTTTTTTGATGCGCATTTAGTGTTGTTAAAGCATTTACGCGTAAGTAGCCAATATGATTGAATAACTCTGAATAAGTCCGGTCTTTTTTCGAAAAAACCAAGTTCTCGGTCTTATACGTCGATATTATCAACAGCTCATCCCGACACCAAATCACAAAGAGCAACGCCTGATGCATGGGACGGACTTATTCCCAATGAGAAGATGATGATCAGAAGAAATGAAACTTCGATTCATTCATTCTTGCTGTGAAAAACTTTTTGACGCTGAAAAGCGGAACGAGAACCGATTGTCCTACTGAAACAACGATAAAATGCTGCCGAAACAGGTTCTACTCAATAAGACAACGACGCTTCCGAATAGATACGAATACCAAGTTTATGAAAGCGACAGTCTTTTCGAACATGCGACCTGGGCTTATGCATTCTGTCGCGAACACCTTTTTCGTGACGATACGGAACGAATTATCACAGCTCTTTGGCCAGATGAACCTCCTGTTTCAGGAACGACGTTGATCGAACTCGGCTGCGGGCCGGGGTTTTACTCGTGCCGGCTGGGCGAACGCTTTCGGGAGATGTTGATTACCGGAGTCGATCGTTCCGCGAAGCAAGTCGAGTGGGCCAGCGAGCGAGCCGAGGCGCTTCACCTGACGAATTGTTGTTTTAAACGGATCAACGCTCTCAAGTTGTCGTGTCCCGACGCTGTCTTTGACGTCGTCCTGGCGTCGCGATTACTGACTATCTTGCCCGAACAAGCAGGCGTCATCGCCGAGATGTACCGTGTGTTGAGGCCAGGAGGCCGCTGTTTCGTTGCGGAACCACGCCACGTTTTTTGGGCGTCAATCCCACTCTTGGCCATGTGGCTTCTCGTAGGCTTAATTCCATCCGGAAATGGCTATCGGGAGCCATACAAGGCAACGGTATTCTCTGGACAAGGATTCGCGAAGCTTTTCGCAGCCCAACCATGGAAAATGGTTAGAACCTGGCGGGATGGACGCTACCAGTACGCTCTTTGCGAAAAAGAATAGCAAGAGGCAGCGCAAGGCATGAGAATGGGTCATCGCGTTGTTGATCCGAATCGACCGGCTAAGAATTTTGCGGGCTGCATAGCATTGGCGCTGATGACCAAGGCCCCTCGGGCAGGAGAAGTAAAGACCCGCCTTGTCCCGCCGCTTACGCATGAGGAAGCTGCGCAGCTCAACAGGTGCTTCTTGCAGGATACTGGTGCTGCAATTTCCGTTTGTTGCAGCGGCGCGACCGCGCCGAATCCGGGCCGCTCAATCGCACGTGGCTTTGCTGTTTACACCCCGGTCGGCGCCGAGTCAGACTATGCCGATCTTTTGCCGACCGATTTCAATTTGCTGGCGCAGCGCGGCGAAAATTTCGGTGAACGCCTCTTTTTTGCGGCTGAAGACTTGTTCAAGTGCGGCTTCGACGCGGTTTGTTTGATTGATTCTGATAGCCCGACTATTCCTGCTGAGAACTTTAGGAGCGCCATAAAACTCCTTTCGTTGCCAGGTGACCACATCGTCCTGGGCCCTTGCGACGACGGTGGTTATTATTTGATAGGATTAAAACAGTTGCACCGAGAAGTCTTTGAGGAAATCGATTGGAGCAGTGAGCGAGTCTTGGAGCAGACAAGACAGCGCGCGAAGCAAATCGGCGTAGGGGTTCGTGAGTTACCTCGCGGGTTCGACGTAGATGATCGTGCGATGCTGCATCGGCTTTGCGATGAACTGTTAGCCAAAAAGGTCCATGACAATATCGCGCCTAAGACTCAGGAATTTCTGCGCGAACTTATCGCGAGCAGCGGTCGCGAACGTATTTGGTCGTTGTAGGGGCCGGCGCCTGCGGCCGAATCTGAACGCAACTGAAGCGATTGCCCTACAACAGGTAAGTGACTAGCCTCCCATTCGCATGGCGAAACGCGCATTAGTTACCGGTGGCGCAGGCTTAATCGGCTCACATGTAGTCGATCTTCTCGCGAATGAAGGCTGGCAGGTTCGTGCGCTCGATAATCTGGAACCACAAACCCATCGCCGTGGAAAGCCGGCCTGGATTAACAAACAGACGGAATTCATTCACGGCGATCTGCGTGATCGCGACACAATTACCGCGGCGCTAGACAAAATAGACATCGTTTTTCACCAAGCTGCCTACGGCGGCTACATGCCGGAGATTACCAAATTTGTGCACGTGAATTCGCTCGGTACCGCGCAAATGCTTGAGGTCATCCGCGAGAAAAACCTGCCGGTTAAAAAAGTCATTGTTGCCAGTTCGCAGGCTGTCTACAGCGAAGGCGCAGGCGAGTGTCCGAAACATCGTTTGGTTTTTCCGCCGGTGCGTCCGATGGAACAATTGCGCAAAGGCGATTGGCAGGTGCATTGCCCACTGTGTGACGCAATGACAAAGAGCGTTCCGACTCCGGAAAATGCACCGGTTGGTGGCGAAACAGTTTACGGCCTGACGAAAGGCGACCAGGAGCGGCTGGTCCTACTATGGGGGAAACAGCTTGGTATTCCAACGGTTGCGCTGCGTTACTCCTGCACGTATGGACCGCGCCAATCGATTTTTAATCCCTACACTGGCGTCATCGCGATTTTCTGCACACGTTTGTTGAACAACTTGCCACCCGTGCTGTACGAAGACGGGCTGCAAACGCGCGACTTTTCGTTCGTGGAAGACATCGCCAGGGCGAATTTGCTTGCCGCGGAAACAGACAAGCTCGACGGGCTGCCGGTAAACATTGGCAGCGGCAACGGCACGCCGATTCGCGAAATCGCCGAACAACTTTCCAACGTCCTGAGGATCGACGTCGCGCCTGAGATCAACGGCGACTTTCGTCCCGGCGAAATGCGCCACCTCATTAGCGACACCACGCTCGCACGGTCGGCGGGATACAAACCGACTGTCGATCTCAACGAAGGCATTGGTCGATACATCGATTGGATCCGCTCACAATCAGACATTCGGGATTACTTCAGTGAAGCCAGCGAAATTCTGAAGAACAAAGGCGTTGTTCATCGAGTGATTGCAATTTGAGTTCGGTTGCCCCTTGATGATCAAAAAGCTAAAAGAGTTACCAAGGGCGTTTTGGTACCTTTGCAACGATATAACTTTGTAATTTTGGACCCTTGCGAAGCAGACTGCTGATTTCCGCTGGAGCGATTGCGATTTTTATCGTTATCGTCGCTGCGGCAGGGACGCTCTTTTTTCTTGGCCCTCCAGCAACTCGTTACGTTGAAGGCGAGGCGTTTCGCGTCGCAATGGAAAATGAAACAGCCAATGGTCTGCATTTTCCAAGCGGTCATTACTCCCCAATCCGGCGAAGGAGTGCGTTGACCGCACAAACGGAAAACTTCGAGGCGAGCAACGGCGAGCGAGCCCTGAAATTGATCGATGCGCACGGAATTACTGCCAAGTTTAATCCATGGGGCGTATTTATACGTCAATGGAGGTTCAGCGATATTCACGTCGAATCGGGCGAGGTCGAAATTCAGATTTACGAAGCGAACCCTGAACAGGTCATATCAAAGCCGTGGTTCGCTGTTTTCTTGCCGAACCGCGTGTATATCGAGCGGATTGAGTCGGAGCATGCCAATGTGACGTGGCAGTTCCGTGGCGAGCACGCGGGTCTCTTCGGTACGCAACTACTCATCACTCCTCACGGCCGCGACTTCAATTACGGCGCAACTGGCGGCAAATTGAAGATGGCGCTGCTTCCCGAGCTGTTTCTACGTCGTGCAAACGTCCTCATCACGAAAACAGCGCTCACGGTTTATGATATCGACCTGGCACCTGACGAAAAAAGTGAAGGAAACATTCACGGTGAGGGAACAGCCGGAATCGGAAAAGACAAGAGTATCGATTTTAGCGCGAGCCTCGATAGCGTGCCGATACGCGGCTGGCTCCCGGAGAAGTGGAAAGAGCGTTTGAATGGCAGCGCTTTCGGCAGCGTCCATTGGACGGGAGCCACTCCGAAGCTGGAAAATTCATCAGGCGACGGCTCTCTCCGTGTACGAGGTGGGCGGGTCGACAATCTTCCGTTTTTGGAAAAACTCGCGGAGCTCGCGCGTGAAAAATCGTTCGAGCATCTGGAGCTGACTGATTGCTCGCTCAATTTTAGATGGCGTTATCCCAAGCTCGAACTCAGAGACATTGGACTTGAAGAGGAAGGGAAATTCCGCGTTGAGGGATCTATCTCGATTGATCGCCGC
>JBEDUS010000251.1:0-7891 GCA_040414975.1 Candidatus Udaeobacter sp. | reverse complement strand
TTGTATCCATTTAGCTGCACAGATCGCTCTGCTCCGATAGAACCAAAGGTCGAAGACGGAATGAGCACCAGAAAAGCCAGACCGATACGAAAATGTCGAACGCACTTCGACAGTATTTCGTCTTTCGTCATTAGGGCTTCGTCATTCGGATCGTCCCTCACATTCCCGTTGGGCAATCGATGAAGACCCATGGAACTTTGAACCGGGCGGACAAGTGTGCCGCGAGCGCCTTTACGCCAAAAACTTCGGTGGCGTAATGCCCGCCGAGCAACAGATTCATTTCAAGTTCGTCTGCCGCCACTGCCGCCCAATGCGGCGCTTCGCCAGTGATAAATGTGTCAATCCCCTCTTGCGCAACCTTGTAGATCTCTGACCCGGCGCCTCCGGTAATGATCCCGATTGTTCCAGTCTTTTTCGGCCCGAACATGAAGGTTTTTACGGGACCATTGAGCACCTTTTGCAATTTGCGATCCAGTTCATCGCGCGACAACGCAGCGCGTACCTTCAATCCGATCTTTTGACCTTTTTCCTCGAAGAACGAAAGATTCGATTTAAATCCCAGTGTTGCTGTGAGCTGTACATTGTTGCCAACCTGTGGATGGAGATCCAGCGGCAGATGCGCGCTGTAAAGCGCGATATTGTTTTCAAAGGCTAGCTCCAGCTGCCGGCGCAACCCTGCAGTCACAGGTTGCAGCCCAGGCCAAAACAAACCGTGATGGACAATCAATAAATCGACATTCTGTTTTGCCGCGGTCTCCAAGACTCGCGTTGAAACGTCAACGGCCGCCCCGATCCTGGTCGCGCTTCCTGAGTTTTCGATCTGCAGACCATTGAGCGCGTTGTCCCAATCGCCTATTTCGCGGATGCGCAGAAAATCATTCGCATAGTTAACAATCTCGGTCAGCGACGGCATGACTAAGTCTCGCATTCTATGGCAAAGATCGGCAATCGTCCGTCGATGCCGCGTACTTCCTGTGGTGGCAGTTCCTCGAAGGTGAACGAATCGCCTGAGCGATCTCGCACCGCGGCGGTCACAAGCAGCGGTCTCCCGACCGTCTTCGTCAGCCCTTGCATGCGCGAGGCGATATTGACTGTGTTCCCAATGGCAGTGAACTCGAGCCGTTGAGGCGAACCGACGCTACCGACAATCGCCATCCCCGAATGGATTCCAATTCCGATCTGGATTGGTGCGCGGCTTTTTGCCACAAGATCGTCATTCAGCTTTTTTACCGCGACAAGAATTTCCCGGCCGGCCGCGACTGCCTCGCCGGCGTGATTCGAACCGGACTCGCCCGCGCCCGCGCCGAAAATCGCCATGAACCCGTCGCCCAAATATTTGTTTACCATCCCGCGATGTTCTTCTTCGACGACGCGAACGCTTACGCGGAAAAAATCGTTCATCACTTCCACGATCTCAGCCGGCGCCGACATGCTCGTTCGTGCGGTCCATGAACGCATGTCGACAAACATGACCGTGATCTCTTCCTGGACGCCGCTCAATCCCGGATCGCGCGCCAGAATCTGTTCGGCTGCGCGCTTGCCGACGTGCAGGCCAAACGTTTGGCGTAACTTCTCCTTGTCTCTGAGCTCCCGGACCATGTTGTGGAATTCGCCAAGCAACCGGCCAAATTCATCTGCTCGCGTCACACCGAGATCGACATCGAACTGCCCACGCGACACTGCATCGGCTGCCACACGCAATTGATCGATCGGTTTCGCGACCAGCCAGCTCATCATTAGCGCACTGAAAATTCCGAATGCGATCCCGACTACGCCCACAAAAACGGCGAACCACTCCGCATTCATAGCTGGCGACCGCGGCGCAAACATCAGCAACAAAAGTGATGCGATCGGGCAGATCGATGCGGAAACAGCCCATAAGATTCCATGTCCGCGCAATGAGAGTGTGAAGACACGGGGAGTCAGGTCGGCGCGTTCCCCCCGGAAGAAAACGGGAAACAATCCCCAGTGACTGGCCAGTTCGACCAAAAAAATTGAATGCGTGACCGCAATGAAACCAGAAACGCAAAATGAAATCGGCAAATGTCCGAGCAATCGCGGATCAATCGGATTTTGAACCTGCAGAAATGCGCCGATAAAAACTGGAATGCACAAAAACCAGGCCACACCACAAATGGCAGCAGCAAACCATGGCAGATGAATCAATCGGCGGCGCGCTTTTGCCAGTGCAGCCGGGTCGACAGCTCTTCCCGCGGAAAGAGAGCCGAATAATTCACGAAACGAGAAGATTCGCTTCAGCCACAGGAAAACGCCAATCGGATAAGCCACGGCGTTATAAAAGATGATCGTCTCTAAAAAGCGTTGCTTTAGAGCGGGAGAAACCAGTAGTGGCTGAATGACAGTTGTGTTGTACCAGATATTAAACGCGCTCCCGAGAATTTGCGGGACAACAGGCGCAAGGGCAGTAATGAGAAGGCCGTAACGTTCGCGCGTGGCAGTCATTTTTTCGGCAGCGTCCATGATTGGAAATAATCGAGCAAGATTAAGCGGCCGCGATTTGCTTGTTCGGAATCACGACGCACCCGCGAAAAATCCGTAAGCGGTCCGAATTGAAATCCGGCATCCAATGGCCGGAAGAAATTGTCTTGATGGCTCGGCAAAAAATAGCGCGGCGCCAGACGCTGGAGTGCAGCAGGCAATCGCCCGCGTGAATCTGGCAGGGCCATACCCAGAATTGCGAGATCGACCCGCTCATGGGGCGGCAATTGTGCAGGTGTTCCACCCGAATCGATATAAACGCGCTGGCTTCCAGCTTCGACGAGAAACGCGAGGGGCTCGCCACAGACCCAGTCCGCCGGATGCTGTGGCGGACCGGTACCGTGCGTTTCGAGTTGATCGAAAGGCACCTTACCAAAAAGGCGATCATGCGTAGCAGGCAACACGCGAATTTTCCATGGCCCAACCCGCCGCACATCTCCGGGTCTCACTGCATCGCCAGATGACGCCCCTGCTCGTTTCGCAAGGTCAACAGCGGAGGCCGAGCCGAGGAGACGAGCGTGTGTTCTCGACATGACAATCGGAACGTCGAGAAGATGATCGAAATGCCCATGAGTGACCAGGACAGCGTCCGCCTTGGGTCGGAGATATCGCATAGCCTCTGCAACGCGAGCCATGTTCGGGTGAAGGCGTGAACCAAGAGCGATACTCAAAAGATCCACGCGCGAAAAATAGGGATCAACCAATAGAGCGTGCCCTTGGAATTCGAATTGGTAACCATTTGTGCCGAGGTACGTCACGCGCACTCCGTTCCGTGGCATTGCGCCAGAATCCTTTGCAATGAGATCAGCATAAGAATTCAGCCCCGCGCCTAAAACTTGCGTGGCGAATCCGAAGAAAAGAAGAAGCGTGCCTTTCAATCCTTTGCAATCGAGTCTACTGAAGCGTTCTCTCGCGGCCAACTGCAAGTTTGCTTGACGAATTCCGCGTGTCTGCCTTCAATGATTAAGATGAGTGTGGAGTACACGGACGCACCTACTACTCGACCCGAATCAGCCGCGGGCGACAAAATACCTTGTCCATACTGCGGGCATTTGCTGCCGAAAGATGCCCAACGGTGCGAGCGATGTGATTGGACACGTGGCGCAACGGAAACAGCGGAAGGCAAAGCGAGCGACGCAATTGCTGTTATCTTTAGCATCATTCCCGGCTTGGGACACATTTACAAGGGACACAAGCTTGCCGGCTTTCTCTGGATGTTTGGTGCGATCCCGGTCGGCATCTTCGTGTTGTTGGCGGCATTTGCATCTGCCGGGTGGGGCCTCGGTCTCTTTTTCTTTTACCTCATCGCAGTCATGCTTCACGCCTACGCCGTGGACGACCGTGTCGCGCCGCCGAGAGAAGACGAGGGCGAAGAATATTAAGAGCGTCTAAGAAGGATATCGGACAACCCGCTACCCGATAATCCATGTCAGCTCCCCAGCGGATGGATTCACTCTTGAAGCTGGAAATTGCGGATCACCTGCGAGGACGCCCTCGATTAGATCAGAGTTTTTCGCCGCGCCCACCAGGAAACATACGTGCCGCGCGTGATTGATGAGCGGGAATGTGAATGTTAATCGCCAGGAATCCAACTTTGGAACAAAGTTTGCGACGACGCGCCTCATGGTTTCATCCAACGCGACGGTTCCAGGAAAAAGCGAGGCAGTGTGTCCATCGTCTCCGAGGCCGAGAAGAATCAGATCATGCCGGTAAATCGGTTCACCTCGCTGCGTGGCCATAAGGTCGAGTTGATCCTGGTATTCTTGTGCCGCGATTTGTGGATCGATCTCACCGCGCATACGCAGGATTGATTTTTCAGGGACCGCGGCAGGCGCGAGCAGAGTTTCCCGGGCCATTCTGAAGTTGCTCTGCCGATCATCCGGAGGCACGCAGCGCTCGTCTCCAAACGTAATTCGAATCAACTCCCACGGCAGATCATGCCCGATTACAGCAAGCCGGGTGTAAATCGGCACGGGAGTGTTCCCACCTGAAAGCGCAATCCGGAATTCGTTCCGTTCGCCGAGGGCTTTGTGGGCCTGGTCAAGAATGAAGCCAGCAGCGTCGGCAGCAAAGTCCTTGGTTCGAACTACGCGATGCGTCATTTTCATTTGGCGAAAATAGATTACTTATTTGCGCTAGCGCCACCGATAAAGGACTGATTCATTCGCCTGCCCCTTTCGAAGAAAAAGGGCAGGATGAGCGTTCAAGATCGCTTGTCGCGCACCCTCCCCCCTTTAATCCTCTCTCCTGACCAATGGAAATGCCGAATTGGACTGGCGGCAGTGGCAGCTATTAAATGGCGCAATGTGACATCCCGCGCTTCTGCAGATAACGCTGATGATATTCTTCCGCGCGCCAGAACCTCGGTGCAGGTTCTATTTGCGTTACCACTGGCCGGCCAAAACGCCCGCTCGAATCGATCTTTTTCCTGGATGTTTCCGCCGCCGACTTTTGCTCGGGCGAATGATAAAAAATCGCTGAACGATACTGCGTTCCAACATCAGGGCCCTGCCGGTTGAGTGTCGTGGGATTGTGGTTCGACCAGAAAACGTCCAAAAGTTCATCATAGGTGATTTGTGATGGATCGAATTCCATCTCCACTACCTCGGCGTGTCCCGTCTTGTCGGTGCAAACATCTTCATATGTCGGATTCTCTCTTGTCCCACCGGCATAACCAACCGCCGTGGATAGAACACCTTTCAAATTGTGGAAAGTTTCTTCGACACCCCAGAAACAGCCTGCGCCAAACGTTGCCTTTTCTGTTCTCATCACACGCAAAATGGAACGATTATCAGAACGGTGCAACCGTTCGGTACGTTGATTCCGTTTGTTTGAGACGTTGCCATGGGCCTAAAGTCTTAGTAGCCAACGGTTGCTGAATCTGGCAGAAGAACAGGAATCCTTTCAGGAATGAATTCCTCCGCCACTACGCTCGACCAGACTCGCCCAATCTTGCCGGTGCGCCTGCTCAATGGCTGCGGCGCCTTGCTGGACAAAAGCCGAATTCCGCGCACATCGCTTCGGGCCGTTGATTTAATTGAGACCGCAAAGCGCCGTTGCGGTCTCGACGATTTTGGCGGGGGCGACTTTTTCGAGGGTCTCTCAAGATTACTCGATTCCTGCCAGCGCGAATCCCAACTCAACCTGGTCGGAAGAATTGTTCTTCGGGCGGATCTCATACGCACATTGTGTTCACGTTTGTTCATGCGACGGGATCGGAAAGCGTATCCAAACGTCGTGCAACAGGATATCCGCGAACCGCTCTTCATCGTTGGCTTGCCCCGCAGCGGTACCACTCTCTTGCACACCTTGCTCGCAGCAGATCCCGAGCACCGGGTTCCACTTACTTGGGAAGTCATGACGCCATCTCCACCGACTCGCGACAATGAGCAGCGACGAATTCAACGCGCAATTGGCAGTTGCAATTGCTTCAATTGGCTGGCGCCCACGTTTCGCCAAGTGCACCCCGTTGGCGCAGAGCTTCCGCAAGAATGTGTCAGTCTCATGGCGCCGACGTTTAAGAGTGACCAGTTCGATGCGATGTACTATGTGCCCTCGTACCGGGCTTGGTTCTTTCGCCAGGATCTGCGACCGGCGTACGAATATCACCGCCGTTTCCTTCAACATTTGCAAGCCCGGCTGAGCGCGCGCCGTTGGGTGCTGAAGGCCCCCACGCACATGTTTGCTTTGCCAGCGCTGCTGGCCGTGTATCCTGATGCGCTTTTCGTCCAGACTCATCGGGCGCCACTCGATGCCATGGCTTCGGTATCCAGCCTCATAACGATTCTTCGTCGTGCCTTTAGCGATGCAGTTGATCCATTGATAGTTTGCCGCGAAGCGATCGATTACTGGTCCAAGACGCTGGATAGATTCTTGCAGGAACGAGATCAATTATCAGAGGGACGCATTTGCGACGTGAATTACACTGAGGTGCGGCGTGATCCCCTCGCGGCGGTGCGACGTATTTACGCACACTTCGGTTGGTCATTGTCCGAGAACGTAGCGCAACGCATGCTGCAAATGCTGGCAAGCGACCCGCAGGACCGATACAGACTTCATCGGTACGATCTCTCACAGTTTGGCGTACAAGAAGCAGAGAGCGCGGCTCGATTCGCAGCGTATTGCGACCGGTTTGGTTTAGCTGCGCGCAGGAAACGTGCGTCCGGTCCGAAGGCGCAAAAGCTCGTTGAGGGGTAGGGTCAACGACCCTGCAAGAAAGGGGACGGGTTGCTGGAGATGCTGGGATGAGGAACACTTCGCTGATATGACCTTTGAAGTGCCGCGCATGATTAGCGCCGATCATCCCAGCTTGCGTGGACATTTTCCGGGTGCGCCTCTCGTACCAGGCGTATTGATCCTCGACGAAGTTCTCGCAGCCCTGCGTGACAGACACAAAGATTGTCAGCTTGCTGCGATCCGGGTAGTGAAGTTTCTGCAGCCACTAAAGCCTGAACAGCTTTTTACGATCTGCCTTTCCGCGAGCGCTGATGACGCCAGCAAGGTGAATTTTTGCGGCCGCATTGAAGGTCGGCTAATAGTTGAAGGCCAACTTGAAGTTTATTGCGGGACAAAGGTGACTTCGTGAACCCGCCACTCTCCGACGCGCAAACCTTTCAGGCACAGCCAAGCGATCCCCGTCTCTCTGAATACCTGAAGGAATTTCCACCGCCAGTGTTCAGCGAAAAACTGTATCAAAGCATTGAACTATTGGAGCGTTACAGCGTCGAAATGGCTATCGATTTGGCGCGCCGTTTGAATGTGATCGATCGGCTCAGTGAATGGCAATCGGTCGATGACTTGTGTCGTCTCCTTTCGTTTCAACCTTCCTTCAAGTTCGCCTTACATTGGATCCTGGAACGTCTGGTCGAAATCGATTGCATCGAGGCACGGACTGAGGGAAACACTCGCATTTACCATCTGCGAGGCACGCTGCCGCGACCCGATCTCGAGAACCTGCGTGCAGCAGGTCTGCAAATCGATGCCACGAACGCGGCGACCTTGGATTTACTGGATCACGCCGCGAGCCTCTATCCAATGGTCGCTAAGGGCGAACAAAGCGGGGATCGCAGTCTGCTCGGTCCCCAAGGCGTGCCTCTGTGGCTGAATTATTTTCACAACGACAATTCAACCTACGCAGTCAACAACTGGGTCGGGGCGGCGATTGCCGCTAAACGCATTTCCAGTCAGCGCGCACTTCGGATTTTAGAGGTGGGTGCCGGCCCGGGCAGCGCCAGCGAAACTTTGCTACGCCTGTTTGATGAACAGGGACTTCTGCCGCGGATAGAACGTTATCTCGTCACGGAGCCGAACGCATACTTTATGCAATATAGCCAGCGCAAACTCGCCAGGCTATACCCCAATCTTCCGCTCCAATGGGCCGCGCTCAATCTCG
>JBEDUS010000250.1:0-6701 GCA_040414975.1 Candidatus Udaeobacter sp. | reverse complement strand
GATTTCGTGCCAGTCGAGACGCTTTATTTCGGCGTCTCTAACTCCGGCGAACGCTCCGATTGCAAGCATTGGAAGCACGTCAGGCGCAACGCGGTTCGCCGCTTCTAAGAGCGAGCGCAGTTCATCGACAGTGAAAATCTCTGGCGCCTGCTCTGGCAGTTTCGGCTTGTCGATATGCGCGACTGGATTCGAGTCGATCATTCGGCGACGCGCAGCGTAGCCAAACAAAACCGAAATGTTTCTGCGAAGGTTGTCGAGTGTTTTCAGGTTGGAGCAATTGAGCGAGTGAAGCCATTTATCCAGTTCTTCTACCGTAACAGACGCAACCTTGCTGCGACCAAACTCAGACTTAAACTCAGAAGGTTTCCCTTCGGGGCCTGCGAGAATGTTTCGCAGATCGCGCACGTAAACCTCGGAGCGCCCCGCTTTGCGCTTCGCGTCGAGCAGTTCCGTTACGAGTTCGTTAATCGTAGTCTCGCAGCGGCGAATACGTTCCAGGTAATCGAGGCGAAACGCTACGGCGTCGGCGATCGTCTCGCCGTGCTTCGCAAGTTCGTTGCGAGCGTGGATAATCTTACTCATTTCGTGACGCGAAAGGCCGATTGCTTCCGCGCTGTGTGCCTCCAGGAGCTTAACTTGCCGCTCGTATTCAGTGTTTGCGTCCTTTTTGGTTTTGAAGAACAAACGCCCATTGCCGAATGCGCGCAGATCGAGTATCCATTTTACGGTTTCAGAATGATTGTATCGCCGAACCTTCAGAATTGGCTTTTTCATGAAGAAATACTCGCCAGAAAGCCAATATCAGTCAATCCTTTTGCAGACAAAAAGCATTTTGTTTATAAATTCCAGCTTAACAATGATTTACATAATATGCCGATGTGGCGAAATGGCAGACGCAACGGACTTAAAATCCGTTCCGGCGAAAGTCGGGTATGGGTTCGAATCCCATCATCGGCACCCTCGAAAACCCGATTTTACTAGGGAAAATTCATCAGATTCGCGATTTCTTTGATTGCGAACGGTCGCGCACCAAAACGCACAAAAACACCGTTTATTTGTCAACTATTCGTCAACTGGCTTTTTTGCGCCGCGTCTTCTTCGCTTGGCGATGAATTGAGCCTCAATAACGGCAGGCCTGCGATCATGGAGCGCGAGAAGGGGCTTCGCGAGGTTATCATGCTGCGCGCGTAACTCGTGGAAATGGTCGTGGCGAATTGTGAGGGTAGAATCACCGCGGAGGGCGAGAGCTTAATCGACAGAAACGCCGAACACTGGCACGAGAACATTGAGCGGATTTCCTCAGTTGATTCTAGCGATTGGCCGTTGTTTCGCTCGCCAATGTTCACGCGAACAGATACCCTCGATTGGAGCAAAACGCAAAAACCCCTCGTGACGATCATCGAAATCAGACCATTTAGGAATAGGTGGAAAGTGGGTACCGAATAGAGGACTCCCCGGGCTAAAACCCCCGGTGGCCCAGGGAGTCCACCCCACTTCACATTCGTCTTTGCCATCGTGGCAGGGTTAAGGCTGACCTGAATCTGTTCCATTTCGAATGCGCCTCACGAAATGCGCGTATGCGTTCACAAAATCGATAGGCTGAATGGCAACACTTCGCTGTGACGATCATCGAAATCAGACCCTACAGAAACGGCTGGAGCGTGTTTGAAGCTTCAGGAGTAGAACCTGTGTTCTCGAAGCAAGAGGACGCAACCAGCTACAGCTACGCAAAGGACCGCGCATGCTTTCGGGCTGGCGAGATTCGCATTCTGGATTCAAGCGAAGCAATTGAACGCATTATTCCGTTTGACGAGACAGAGCGAAGATTGTGATGCAAACGTCTTGATGTCTGACGTTTTGATCTCGACAATCGGATCAGATCCTCCTGAAACTCTGCTCCTATGAAAACGAAGACTTGTTTATTTCTCGCGTTGCTCTGCTTGTCGGCTGTCGGACCTAAAGCAAAAGCGCTGAGTCCGCCACCGGATGGCGGCTATCCCAACTTCAATACAGCGGAGGGGCAAAACGCCCTAAAAAACCTCACCTCGGGCGCTGCCAACACAGCAGTTGGTTGGTTTTCGCTCGAGAGCGTTACCACCGGCAACTTTAATACGGCTACCGGCGGTGGGGCGCTTCTTGCCAACACCGCAGATGAGAATACGGCCACGGGCGCCGGAGCGCTTCTGAGCAATACAACAGGCATTGGCAATACGGCTAGCGGCGCGTTCGCGCTTTCTGTCAACACGACTGGCAGTGGCAACACAGCCAATGGGCTTGACGCACTGGAACACAACAGTACAGGTGGCTTCAACACAGCGACGGGTTCGAGCGCGTTGCTAAGCAACACTACGGGCAGCGACAACACGGCCAATGGCGCCCTTGCTCTGGAGTTTAACAGCGGTAGCGAAAATACAGCCATGGGTTCTGGAGCGCTCGTCCTAAACACCGCTGGTAGCCACAATACGGCGACCGGTTTTGAGGCTCTTTTTAATAACACAGGCCGCGACAACACGGCTTATGGACACCAAGCACTCTTGGGTAATACAACCGGTAACCTGAATACGGCCATCGGTTCCAGTGCGCTCTTAAACAACACTAGCGGTAACGAAAATATCGCGATGGGGGTTGAAGCTGGCATAAACGTCAGCACGGCCACTAACGTTATCTGTATCGGCTCCCCTGGTATGAACGTGACCAACAGCACTTGGATCCGCAACGTCTATGGTGTAGCTACCCAAAGCGGGACGACGGCGCCAGTTATCGTTTCCGATGGCGGCCAGCTTGGCACGGTGGTCTCCTCCGAGCGGTTCAAGAGGGACATCTCCACCATGGAGAATGCCAGTGAAGCAATCTTGTCACTCAGACCTGTCACCTTCCACTACAAGAGCGACTCCAAGAGCACACCCCAATTTGGTTTGATTGCCGAAGAAGTCGCAAAAGTGAATCCTGCCTTGGTGCTGCCTGACAAAGAAGGAAAGCCCTACAGCGTCCGCTACGATCAGGTGAACGCAATGTTGCTCAATGAGTTTCTCAAAGAGCACAAGGCGTTTGTCGAAGAGCAGCGCAAAGTGCAAGAACAGGGAGCGACAATTACGGAGCAGCGGAAAGACTTCGAGGCTGCTATTGCACAACAGCAAAAGGAAATTGCGGCGCTCACTGCAACCGTGAAACAGCAGGCGGCGCAAATCCAGAGAGTGAGCGGCCAGCTGGTACTCGGCAAAACCGGACCCCAAGTAGCCGGGACCAATCAGTGAACGCGTGTGACCGGCTGTAGAACTCGTAGTTGCATTGCTGATCGGTGCTTACTCGTTATATAATGTGAGTTCCCTAGAGGAGAAACTAGAGCGGGCGGAAAAGGTCGCCCACATCTCTAGCAAACGCGTCGGGCTGACAATAGCATTGATCGGAGTCTTGATCGCGTTTTGCGCAGCAATGGTCGGCTCTGAGCAGAACGAACTAACGCGCACCATGACCGAACAGACGCAAGCCAATTCTGATTACACCGGCGCCAGCACGAAATTCCGCATTCTAATGGTCGAGCTAGAAAAACTCCACCACGAATCGCTCGGAAGCACGGAAGCCGGACCGCCCCCGGAGTTGAAACGGTTTTTGCGACTCTCTCTGGATTACCGCCAGGAGCGCGACTTGGCCAAAACATGGGTTGACACGTATCAGCCAGCGGTTGAAGCGCACTTCGACGCAGCGGACGGCTATGACAACGCGCAGCTCTTCGCGGAAATTGGGATAGTGGTGGCCTCGCTTGCGATCCTGCTCTCCAATCGGACTGCATGGATCATCTCCATCGTCCTCGGGATTATCTGCATTGCTGTGCTTACATTGACGTTCATAAAAACGCGGCGATCTGTTTCGAACGCACTTGGCAACATTCGACAAGCTGAAAACGCTTATCAACAACTCCGCAAAGCTCACCTCGGTACACGTGGAGACGAACAGACTTGGGAAGAACTCGATCCGGGTGGCAAAATTCGTGCTGAGATCAAAAGAGATTCTCAAAAATCGGACAATTAGGTTCCAACTGAAGGAGGTCGAATCGCTCCGATCATGAACAGGGTAAGCGCGACGCTGCGGTTCATGCACCTAACGAGAAAGAGATAAGCCAACGCAGGGCGTCACGGCAAACATGCTGAAGTTATCTCGAAATGGGGCCGTCGGCTTCATCGATTGGTTAGGCGATCGGATCGTTCTCTGAGTACATTGGTGATGAATTCGCTTTTGCGTGGCAGTATTCGAGCGAATCCCGAATGCCGTTCGCTAGAATGGCTCGCTTCCGCTCTTCGTATCTCAGCCTTAATGAGGGATCGCGACGAAGTCTTTCTCGAAACGAGACTAGCTCGCCATACTCCTCCGAATCTATAGCAATGACCTGGGCATGGGTCTGAAATCGACGACCTCCGTGCTCAAGGCATCCGACGCGCATGGGCCGATCCTCAGAGAACGGCTCCGGACCATTCAGTTTCTGAAATCCAAGTTTATCCACAGCTGTCCTTGCGCGGGCAAGATGCCCTTCCGGATACAGGACTGCCAAATCAATAATGCCCTTTCCACCGCAACCGGGAACCGAGCTGCTGCCAATATGATCTACCTGCAGCTGCGGGTCAGCACTGCCGATCGCTTCGCGAAGCGAGAAGCAGATAAACCACGGGCGGCTTCCCTCACTGCGGCGAAGTCGGGCGAGGATGCGGACTTGGGCGTGGCCGCGGCGTTCCTCTAGGCATTGCAGTAGGAGTCGGCGTTGGCGTCCCGCCAGCCTGAGATTGAAAGAGTAGCACCCAGTCAGGATCGCCCCGGCTGTTATTCCCCGGTGTCGTGAAATTGTGGCTGCCATGGTTCGGGAACGGCGAGCCTGCAACCGTCTGCAAAGTGGCGTTCGTCGGATCGAACCATTTCGCGGTCACCGGCCCGCCTAAGTTTCCCATCGCTACTGTTAAGGTGTGCGCGACAGGCGTGTAGATTACAGCCAGCGAACCGTCTGAAGATTTAGCAGCGGTAGCATAGTCAACTTGGCTAAGGTGCACGTTGCTGTCGTCATACGTCCCGTATCCTGCTGTCAGCAAACTGTGGTTTTGATCAGGCTCCAAAGCTTGAAAATTAATGTTGGTGAAGAAATTCTTGAAATAACCTAACTCGGTCACGCACTGGCTGCCTAGGTGCTGTTGCCACGCAGGGTCGAACCTATCTATCCAGTAGCTTCCGTACATGTGTCCGGCCAAAGCGCCCGCGGTGAGAGACCAGTACTCTTGATGACGCAGTACAAATGGCGTTCCGAGTTCGCCCACATTGTCTTCGTTCTCATAGTTCTCTTCCAAGAACAATACTGGCATAATGGTTGGCTTATTATAGGCAACGTAGGTTTCTGCGTACGTCGGGTAGTAGGTGTAAACTCCGTTCGTGTTGATTCGCGGAATGAAATTGGCGTCGTCCTGTGATTCGCTCACAGGATAATCCAATTCAATGGTGATTAGGTGATTCGGGTCCATGCTCCTGATTCCGTCCACAATCGCCAGTATGGGGGCTTCATATTGCTGGTTACGCCAGTTCTGGAAATCGTTCCCAAGATTCCAGATGATATTCGGCGAATTTCTGTAGCGGTTGCCGAGGAACTGTCCGTACTGCGTACATCGGGCGACACCGTTGGTAATAGAAGTCTGAGACCATCCGCCTTGATCAAGCGGAGTGAACAGACATTGCAATCCATTTGCCGCTGCTGTTTGAACGATAAAATCGACGTGTGACCAATACGCTTCGTTCGGTGCAGTTAGATCGTAATAACCTCCAGCGAGCGTAGCCGTGAACGGGTCGTTGCCGTTGAAATCCCTGCCATAATGAGGCGTGCCTTCGTCGCCATATCCGAAGGTGTAACTGTCGCAAAGTAGTTCAATCCAGAGAGCGTTAAAACCTCTCTGCCCGCGATCTGTCAGATATGTGGTCGCATCCGCGTCGTTGAGGTTTGCAATGATGGAATGCGGTGCGTCGCCAATTATCAAAAGCGGAACGTTATTGCTGTCCACCACATAGCGGCCGTTGGCGCTTGGATGCAGCGGATAGGCGGGCGTGGCAACCGCCTTTGCGACTAGCGCCAGAGATATAAGCAGAGGAAATATTGCCCGCAGTGTCGGCCGATCCAATTTGCGCCCGTCCTCTCGAGAAAGAGATAAGCCACAGCAGGGTGGTGTGCAAACACGCAGAACTTATTTCGGAATGGGGCCGTTGGCTTCATCGATTGGTTAGATGTCAGTCAATCCATCGTTTGCTTGACGACAAGTAGGCGCACAATAGGCAGACAACGGCAACGCTGACCGCAACGGCAACTAAGAATCCCCGGTTTCCAGCATCCAAAGCCCTAGCAGTGGCAGCGGGAACCGCAATGATGGCGATCATGAGCAACAGGACCAGAATTGCGCTTGGACGGGCAAAGTTGATTGTCCAACCCATCCATTTGACACGCTTTGGCACAATCACCCGTGGATCGGCCTTGCAGTAATAGACGCCCCACTTCTGATTGTGTGGGTCATTCCGGCAAGCTTCGAGTTCTTCGGGTGTCATAAGCAATGCCGTGACGTCTAACGAGATAAAGATAAGCCACGGCAGGGTGCCGCGGCAATCACAGTGAACGCATTTCCGAATGGGGCCGTTGGCTTCATCGATTGGTTAGATCGCTTCGTCTGCAAAGACACGCTGAC
>JBEDUS010000249.1:0-23676 GCA_040414975.1 Candidatus Udaeobacter sp. | reverse complement strand
GGCAAGATTTCCAAATTGGGAAAGATTCTCCTGAAAAGCGCGGTTGATTTACGCAATTGCTTTTCAGAGATATCAACGGGGATGTAAACGGCCGGCTTGTCGAGCGCTTCGATGAGAGTCCGCGTTTTGGTGCCGGCGCCAGTGCCAAGTCCGATGAGCTCGACGTTCGGTCCAAGCTGGGACGCGATTTCGGAACGGTGTCGATCGAGAATATCGATCTCGGTTCGGGTGATATAGTACTCCGGTAGCTCACAAATTTTTTGGAACAACGCTGCGCCGCGCTCATCGTAAAAATATTTGCAAGCCAACTCCCGTGGATCAGAGGAAAGGCCGGCGATGACGTCCGACAACAGATCAGAAGTTGGCGGGGGAAGCGCAGAAGGAGGTATGGTCGTTAGGTGATCTGCAGTCATTATGGCATTATCGTTCGGCGCGTGCTCCTCGGCCGCGCCTTACCAGGTCATTGTGGATCGCGTGCGAGTCTGATCCCTGTGAACTGCCAGCGTTTTTCTGGTTGAAAGAAATTGCGATAAGTGCGGCGAATGTGAGTGCGAGAGGTCGCACAGGAACCGCCTCGCAAAACGTACTGGTTGCACATGAACTTGCCGTTGTATTCGCCAAGTGCGCCCGGCACCGCCCGATAGCCGGGGTAGGGCGAGTAAGCGCTGCGCGTCCATTCCCAAACATCGCCAAACATTCGGTGAAGGCGTCTATTGTCTTGCGAGGCGGTCAATGCGCGAGGATGAAAATTTTCATCCTCGACAAAATTCCCTTCGATCGAGCAATCCAGCGCAGCACGCTCCCATTCAAACTCCGTCGGCAAGCGCGCGCCTGCCCAGTTCGCGTAAGCGTCAGCTTCGAAATAACTCACATGTGTCACAGGCTCGGATTCAGCGACCGGGCGAAATCCCGAGAGAGTAAAGCTCCACCAGGCGCCTTCGCGTTTCATCCAGTAAAGGGGCGCCTGCCAGCGTTGATCGTTTACGGTCATCCATCCGAGTGACAACCAGAATTCTGGACGGGCATAACCATTGTCTTCGATGAATTTTATATACTCGCCGTTTGTGACTGGCCGCGAAGCCAGCGAAAATGCCGGAACCAGCGCCCGATGCCGCGGTCCTTCGTTATCATAGGCGAACCCACGATCGTCATGGCCAATTGCGACAATTGCCTCTTCAAAATCGATGAAGTCGTAGCGAGGACGCTCTGTTGTCGCCCGTTCTGTGGTGCGCGTTCGGTAAGGCTGGCTGTCCGCTGCCAGCCGCTCGTTGGGCCCGGCACTGGCGCGCAGGGGACTGCGCGCCCTACCAGGGCGAAAAACTGGATAAAGCGGATTCTGCGCGAACACGTGTTTGATATCGGTGAGCAGCAATTCCTGATGTTGTTGCTCATGATGAATTCCGAGAACGAGGATCGGTTCGATTTCATCGAGTATCTTTTCGTCCGCGCCGGAAAGCAGATTATCGATATGAGAATCGATCGATGCGCGATAACGTTGTGCCTCCTTGACAGTCGGACGCGAAATTAATCCGCGCAGGTCGCGCCGGTGCATGTCGCCAGCGGCGTTGTAGTATGAGTTAAAGAGATAGGCGTATTCAGGAATTTCGGCGCGATAACCAGGACTGAACTTTTTGAGGATAAACGTTTCGAAAAACCATGTCGTATGGGCGAGGTGCCACTTCGTCGGACTTACGTCGGGCATCGACTGGACAACGCAATCTTCTGGTTCGAGACCTGCACACAGCGAATTGGTGAAGTCTCTGATTTGATGAAATCGAGCAAGAAGGCGCTCGACACGCCCCGAGCCCGGATGAAAATCCGGTCTTTCCGCCGCGACTGCGCTCGTCGCGGCTTCGGCGGAAACTGGACTCACAGAATTTCTCCCTCTTGTTCGAGTTCTTCCCGGCGCGCTTCGAGCATCTGGTCGTGGGCTGCTTCCTCAAGACCATCAATCACGAGATGTTCGCCGACAGTTTCCTCTTCATCGGTGCCTGCACGCGGCAGGCGGTGTCCCTTGGAGCTGGCAACCACGATCCACTCTTCTGTGAGATCTGCATTATCGGGAGTTTCCTCAGGCGGTGAATTATTTTCGCTGCCCATCAATTCCCGACGTGCCTGTCTCCAATCCGTTTCTGTAAATTCATCAGGGTTGCGCTCGTCGATCATCGCGATTTCCCTTGCGCGTCTTTCCACTTGCTCTGGCGAAGGCGCTCCGAGCCCGTTGCCATGCAGCTCGATTTTTCCGGGGCGAGGCGGTTGTGAATAATCGTCCATAAGGAATCGTGAAAAGGCCACGGTGCCTTGTTCACACTATACTTTGCCTTACAGATTAGATGCTTGCAATACCAGCGCTAAAAAAGCCTGTTGCCGTTTAAAATGAAGAGCGAGAACCTTGTTCAACTCGACGACGGAGGCGTCGTTGCTTTTCAAGAATACGGCGACGCAAATGGAGCGCCCGTCGTATTTTGCCACGGCTGGCCGAGCTCACGCACCATGGCGCAAATGACGGACGAGCCGGCACGTGAGCTTGGCGTCCGCATCATTTCACCTGACCGACCTGGCATTAGCGGATCCAGTTTGCAGCCCAATCGGAAATTGGCCGATTGGCCGAGCGTCATAGAACGACTCCTTGACCACCTCGGTATCGCTCAATTTCGAGCACTCGCAATTTCGGGTGGCGCGCCTTACGCATACGCAATGGCGGCAGCAATGCCGGGACGGGCGCAGGCGATTGCAATTGTATGCGGCGCGATTCCGATGGCCGAACTCAAGGATACCGGGGGATTACTGCCGCTTTATCGCTGGATGCTCACGCTCTATCGGACGCGACCGCAACTCTTACGCAGATTGTTTTCGATGGCGCGACCGATCCTCGCGTTGCGGCCGCCTGTTCGGTTGCGACCAATATTTTTGAAAACGCTGATGCTCCGGCCGTGCGACGCAGAGAGCCTGCGTGACGCCGTGGCGTTTGAAGCTGTTTTTGAAAGCCAGCGCCGCGCGTGGCGCGGCTCGACTGAAGGTGTCATGACAGACGCCCAGATTTACGCACAGCCTTGGGGATTTTCGCTGGAAGATATACGTGTTCCGGTGCGGCTTTGGCATGGAACTCAAGACCGGGCCTTCTCGGTCCACCTGGCGCAAGAGGTTGCCAAACGATTGCCGAACTGCAAAGCGCGTTTCATCGACGACGCCGGTCATTATTCGCTGCCGATTCGTCATATGCGGGAGATCTTGCAGGACTTGATTTCCTCTTAGCGGCAGCCGTCTCGGAGAGATTCTCAAGCGTGCAGCCGGCACGACTGTGACTACATTTTGATCATGGAGGAAGACTTTACAGGAGGCGCAATTCACGACCAGCCAACGCGGCGACAATGGAGCGTTGATCCGCCGTTTGATGCGCGCGTGCGACAACTGGTTCGCGATTGGAACGCAAGCGAAACTCCGGAATTGATCGAAGAAATGATCGTTACGGCGCTGAAGATAGCCCGCGATCACATGAGCATGGCGGATCTTAAGCTGATCAACCGATCAATAAAAGAAATGCGCAACGCCGCGAAGGTCTTCGCGCCATTTCAGCATTTGCGCAAAGTGGCCATTTTTGGGTCGGCCCGTACCCCAGCCGATTCACCTGTGTACGAGGTGGCAAGGGATTTTGCGCAGCAAATGGTGTCACACAATTTCATGGTGGTCACTGGTGGCGGCGATGGAATCATGAGTGCAGCGCAGCGAGGCGCCGGCCGGGCGCATAGCTTTGGGCTTAACATTCGCCTTCCATCCGAGCAGCGAGCCAATGAAATCATCACAGGCGATCCGAAATTGATTACTCTCAATTACTTCTTCACGCGTAAGCTAAATTTCGTGAAGGAGGCGCACGCGTTCGCGTTGTTTCCCGGAGGCTTCGGCACGCTCGACGAAGCATTTGAGGTGCTGACGCTTATGCAGACCGGGAAAACCCGAATTATTCCCGTTGTGTTGCTAAATCGGCCGCGAGGAAATTATTGGCAACTCTGGATGAAGTTTATTACTGACCGTCTCCTTAGGCGTGGTTTGATTTCACAAGAAGACTTTTCCTTCTTCAAGATTACACCGACGGTTCCGGAAGCCGTGGCAGAAATTTTGCACTTCTACCATATCTATAATTCAGCACGCTGGGTCGGGGAACGGTTTGTGATTCGAATGAATGATCGCCTGGCAAAAAAGGCGATTATCAATCTTAACGAACAATTCTCCGACATCGTGCGCAAAGGCGAGATCGTCCAGGGAACTGCGTTGCCTCAGGAAAAAAACGAGCCCGAGGTTTGGAATTTACCTCGACTGATTTTTACGCCTTTTCGCAGCAGATTCGGGCGCTTTCGTGAGTTGATTGATGCGGTTAATTCCTCTTCGACTGCGTGAGAGCCTCCGACTGAGGATTAACTTCCTGCGACGATATCGTTCCGGGAGAAGCTCCGCGATCCATACCATTCCCTAAGAGTGCAATGTCGGCCTGAAGCTTTGCCTTCATCATTTGGTCGAATGAAAAATGTTCGGCTGCGTAATGGAGACCATTGGCTGCGCAGCGTGCAGCAAGGTTTGGATCTCGAATAAATTCCAGGATCGCATCCGAAAGCGCTCTGGCATCGCCCGGGTCAATGAGCAGACCGTTTTGCCGATGCTCAACAATTTCCGGGATGTCGCCCACCTTTGCCGCGATGACCGGACGACCGCTGGCAAAGGCTTCACGCAGGACAATTGGAGACGCTTCAGTGCGCAGCGAAGCGATCACAATCATGTCGCATGCTGCATAAACATCCGGCGTGTCCCAACGATATCCTGCCATAATGATCTTGTCGGCGAGTCCTGCGCGGTCGATTGCGTTCCGTACATTAATGCCGCGCTTCAGGATGCCGGTGCCCTGACCGACGATCACAAAGCGCGCATCGGGTCGTTCGGCGAAAACGAGAGGAGCAGCTTCGACAAGAATGAGCTGGCCTTTATCCGGCCGGATCATTCCGACATTTCCAATGAGAGGAGTGTCCGAGCCGACGCCAATTTCCCGGCGCAATTTCATTCGATCGCGTGGCGGTTTGAATTTTTCCAAATCGACAGCTGAACCGATGACTTCAATTTTCGCAGGATCAATGCCGTGTTCCTGCACGAGTTCGCGTTTAATCAGTGACGCGTCTGCCACAATGTTCGAACAGCCATGCTTGAAGACAAAGGCGCGTCCCTTGCTTCCGATGGGATCGGTGATGCAGCGCGCTCGGCTTAATGGAATTCCGCAAAAATACAGCGGCAGACACAGCCAGTGATCTTTTGAGCTGTAGGTTTTGAGCAGATCGACTCGGTTTTGCCTGCAAAATCGCCAGAGTCGCCATGAGCAAGCCAGGTCAACGCGACTACCGAGCGGCATCGTCACAAGGCGCGTGCCGAGCTCCAGGGCTTTAGAGTGGACCTGACTATCCGGATTGCAGACGAGCCATGCCTGATGCCCATGGGCATTCAGCCAATTGATTTCGAGACAGGTGCGATACTCCTGGCCGCCCCAGCTGCGGCTGCTCTCGACATAAAGAATGTTCACCTTGGGATCGCCAACGACTTCCAGCGTCGCAAATTTAAGCAGCGGCGCTGCGTTTTTCGAGAATGTAATCGTGAATTGTATTTACAGTCTGCAACGCTTTGCCAGCCACTTCCGAGCTTGGCACGCCCACCCCGAATGTTTTTTCCATGCTTACCACCAGCTCGAGCGCGTCAATGGAATCCAAACCGAGCCCGTTGGCTCCAAAAAGAGGAATATCATCCCCGATCTGTTCGGGAGTAACTTGCAGCATCAAACTTTTTACAAGCATTTCCTTGATCCGAGTGCGTAGATCTAGTTCAGGCATAAACGAGGCGCGATTTTGCCGTAAATCGCGCGTTTGGTCAAACGTGTGGGAGCCCGATCAGGCCTAATTTTTCCAACAGCTTTTGGCAGGAATGGCGCTTCCTTAGGCTTGGTCGCCTTTGCCGTCGCTGCTTGCAGGCTGGTTTTCGCTTCTGGGGACAGTGGATTGCGGTGGTTTCACTTCAGCCTTGGCAGTTTCGCTCTCAGACTTTCCAGCCTTATGCAGTTCGTCGTTGAATTCGTCCTTCGCTTTTTGAAACTCCTTTACCGCCTGGCCCATTCCGCGAGCAAGTTCCGGTAACTTTTTCGCTCCGAACAAGACCAGAATAATCAGCAGGATGACGATCAGGTCCGGCCCTGCCAAATTCATGAAGCTGGCGATAAGGCTCATTTACTTGAGCTCAACATCAGACTGTTTCCCGAAGTTTCAAGGCAAATTCCATTAAGATGGGGCCACGGGCTGTGAGGTTGACATGCTCAAGCTACTGTGGAAAAAGGGTTTCCTACCAATGCGTCCCATTTGGAAAGGCAGTATCAGCTTCGGCCTGGTTTATATTCCTGTAGCGGTTTATCCAGCCACGCGCGAGGAGAAGCTTAGTTTTCGCCAGCTTCGTTCCAGCGATCTTAGCCCGATCAGATACAAAAAGGTCGCTGAGGCAGATTCAAAGGAAGTTCCGGCCGATCAAATCGTGAAGGGCTTCGAATACGAGCGGGGCCGTTATGTCGTTCTGAAGGACGAGGACTTCGAGAAGGTGCGGATCGAATCCACGCATTCCATCGATATTACCGACTTCGTGGATTTAGAGCAGGTCGACCCGAAGTTTTTCTACAGACCATATTTTCTCGAGCCGCAGAAGGGTGGTGAAAAGGCCTACGCGGTTTTGCATAAGGCGTTAAGCGGGACCGGCAAGATCGGCATTGCCAAAGTTGTGATCAGCAATCGCGAACATCTGGCGGCAGTTAAGCCGGATGGGTTGTTCTTGATTCTGGAACTGATGCACTTTGCCAGTGAAATATTGACCAGCGAGGTTTTGAAGAATGGTTCGGCTACGGCGGTAAGCGATAAGGAACTAAAGATGGCGCAGGCGCTCATCGACAGCATGGCGGTTTCCTGGGAGCCGGAAAAGTATCGCGACGAATACCGTACGGCATTAATGGAGATCATTGAGCAGAAAGCGCAGAACAGAGAGATCGCGGCGAAGGCGCCTGCTCCTCCCGCGCCGACCAATGTTGTCGATCTGGTTAAGGTCTTGCAGGATAGTCTGAACCGGACGCAATCGCTCAAGCAGAAGCGGAGTGCAGCTCCATCGAGTGGCCGCCGGTCGACCAGCGCACTGGTCAAGCAACGGCGACGAACAAGCGCCCTGGGATAAGCAAACCAGGAACTGAGGTCCTGTTGCAAATCGTGGCTCTGGCAGTATAGTCAGCACTCTTTTATGGCCAAGACTGCCTGGATCAACCGCAATGAACGCAAACGCGCGACTGCGAAGAAATACGCCGCGTTACGCGCAGAGCTGAAGGCGAAAAAGGACTATGCCGGCCTCGCGCAATTGCCGCGTGACGCCAGTCCGACGCGTGTGGTGAACCGGTGCGAAGTCACAGGGCGGCGACGTGCCTTTATTCGCCGTTTCAAGATGTCTCGGATGACTTTCCGTGAGCTGGCTTCGCAAGGTTTGATTCCTGGCGTAACCAAGTCGAGCTGGTAAATTCGGGCATGTCGCTGTGCGGCGTGTGATGGGTCGGTGACAAACCGGCTGGGACGCGAATCTTTAGATGAACTTCCCCTCATTATTCCTCTTGCCACCCATTGCTGACGTTGTGGCGCAGCATTGGGACCCGCTCATGCTTTTAATCGCCAAGCTGGCGACGATTGTCGCCTTGGTATTGCTCAACGGGTTCTTCGTCGTTGCCGAATTTGCGCTGGTAAAAATTCGCGACAGCCAAATCAGGACGCTGGCTGCCGAAGGTGTGCGGCGAGTGACCTTCGTAAGACAAATCAAGGACAACCTGAATGCCTATCTCTCCGCCTGTCAGGTTGGGATTACTGCAGCCAGCCTTGGGCTTGGTTGGCTGGGAGAACCTTTCCTCGCGCGGATGCTCCAACCTTTTTTCGCTCTGGTGGGAATCGAATCCGTGGCAGTAATCAAATCGATTTCCTTTGCCCTGGCTTTTTCCGCCATCACGTTTTTGCACATTGTACTGGGGGAACAAGCCCCCAAAATTCTGGCCATCCGCAAATCCATGGCGGCCGCGCTATTTGTGAGCAGGCCGCTGCGATGGTTTTACGCGATCTTTAAACCAGCGATCGGGTTTCTCAACGCCGCAAGCAACTGGGTGCTTCGTCGCCTTATTCATGTGGAACCGATCGCCGAAGGAGAATTGGCCCATAGCGAGGAAGAACTGCGACTAATCGTTCAGGAAAGCGAAAAATCCGCTGAGGTCACACCGCTTGGTCGCGAGCTTGTCTTCAATGTGCTGGACCTGCGTGACCGCGTGGTGCGCGATATCATGACGCCTCGCGGCGAAATCGTTTACTTCGATCTGGAAGACGGTTTTGAGACCAATGTGAAAAAGGCAATCGAGTCCAAACACACGCGGTTTCCGTTGTGTCGCGAGAATCTCGATAACACCATCGGCCTGATTCACATCAAGGAATTGTTGATCCTGATGCGCGCGGAGCATCCCGATCTGCTGAAAATCAAACGAGATTTGATTCCCGTGCCGGAGATGATGCCTTTGGAGAAATTGCTTAAATTATTTCTGAGCAAGCACGCGCATCTGGCCCTGGTGGTGGATGAATTTGGCGGGACAGTCGGCATCGTGACTCTGGAGAACGTGCTCGAAGAGCTCGTGGGTGATATTCAGGACGAGTTCGATTTCGAAAAGGAAGAATTTCGTAAAATCAGCGCGAACGAATTCACCGTGGACGGTGCGCTCGGACTTTATGAGTTAAACGAGCTTGCGAAATTGGAATTGGAGAGCGCGGACGTGAGCACGGTTGGCGGTTACGTCACGCATCTGCTTGGCCACCTGCCGAAGCAGGGCGAACAGGTCAAGATCGACAACTACCTCGTTACCGTTTCTCAAAGTGACGGTCGTCGTGTAAATCAGCTTCACTTTAAGAAATTGAGCAGCAACGCTGCAACGACAGTGCCTGCATCCGGCAAGGCGTAACCCCCCTTATCCCGCCGTCCCGTCTTTGCGCGAATGCCGGCAAATCCGGTTGCCATCGGGATCGGCAATCCATGCCATCCAGCATACGCGTGTCTCGACTGGCTCGATGAGAATTTTGACACGGCGTCTGCGGCAAACAGCGATCGCAGCGCGAACGTCGTCCACCGCTAGCGCGACGCATGCCGGTCCACTCCAGTCCCACTCCGGATGGCGTTTATGTCCCGTGCCGTTGAGACAGAGGGTCAACGGTTCGGTCGCAAACTCACTCCAGAAATCATTCCACTCCTGTCCACGCTTGAGGCCAAAGAGCTTCTGATAAAAAGCACGGCTCCGGCGGATGTTTTTCGTGTTATACATCACGAAATCAAGAGCTCGAACCGGGATTGAAGCCCGGCGCGATGAGATCTTTTTCATTGCGACCTACGCAATTGCAGATTGCAATCGCGCCAGTAACGCCGGTCGGCGCCGCAGTTGAGCGGTAAGAGCTTCAATTGCGCGCAGAGTAGGAGCACTGATGTGATGCTCCATTCCCTCGACGTCGTGATAAATGACGCGGTCGTCGAGGCCAAGCAGCCCCAGAAAATTAGTCAGAAGCTTGTGTCGTTGGATAATTTTATGCGCCAGGCTCTTCCCAGCCGCAGTCAAAATAAGTCCGCGATATTTTTCGTACTTCAGCAGACCCTCGGCGTCCAATCTCTGGACCATGTTAGTCACGCTCGCCTGGGAAATTTTCAAGGCCGCTGCGATGTCAACCACGCGGGCATACCCCTTCGAATTAATCAGTTCGAGGATACGTTCCAGGTAATCTTCAACGGCAGTGGAACTGCCCAGCGCAGAGTAGGACGTCTTTTTGCGACGCATGCTCCAAAACTAGAATTCAAGGCGAAATAGTCAAACAAATAAATAATTGTAGATAAATAGATTTATAATACGATACAAATAAGTTTGGCTGACCTAATTATCAGGAGCCGGATTCGTGAATAGATCGAAAGACACTGTGCGAGCGGAGACGGATTCACCTTGGCGCCAAAGCGCCGGCCAGGTGTCGCTTCCCGAAGTCCACCGGAGTATTGTCGTTCCGGGGACACCTTCGTTCTGGAGGAAACTGGCGGCATTCACAGGCCCGGGGTTTTTAGTCGCGGTCGGCTACATGGACCCGGGCAATTGGGCGACGGATCTGGCAGGGGGCGCCCGGTTTGGTTACGTGCTTCTGTCCGTCATCATGATCTCCAATCTAATGGCGATCCTGCTTCAGCACTTATGCATCAAGCTCGGTGTCGCCACTGGTCGCGACCTGGCACAGGCTTGCCACGATCATTACCCGAAACCGGTCGTGTGGTTTTTGTGGGTTCTCTGCGAGATCGCGATTGCAGCATGCGATCTGGCTGAGGTGGTCGGCTCAGCGATCGGATTGCAGCTTCTTTTTGGTATCCCGTTGTTATGGGGCTGCCTCATCACCGCATCCGACGTGCTCCTGGTATTGTACCTTCAAACCAAAGGCTTTCGTTACATTGAAGCAATTGTCATCACACTGATCGTTATTATCGGTGGCTGTTTCATCGCTGAACTGATCTTTTCCAGGCCGAGCCTTACCGGCATTCTGCTCGGGTTTGTTCCAGGACCTCGCATCGTCTCAAACCAGGAGATGCTCTACGTCAGTATTGGGATTTTGGGAGCTACTGTGATGCCGCACAATCTGTACTTGCACTCCTCTATTGTGCAGACGCGCAAGTTCGAGCAAACGCGACAAGGCAAACGCGAAGCGATTAAGTTTGCGACAATCGATTCAAGTGTTGCGCTCATGCTGGCGTTATTCATTAACGCGGCGATTCTCATTTTATCGGCGGCTGTCTTCCACTGGTCCGGACATCACGAGGTAGCTGAAATACAAGACGCATACAGACTGCTTAGTCCACTTCTCGGTGTTGGGGTGGCGAGTCTCCTTTTTGCGGTGGCGCTACTTGCGTCCGGGCAAAACTCCACCCTGACTGGTACCCTCGCCGGCCAAATCGTGATGGAGGGATTTCTCAACTTCCGCATCACTCCATGGTTACGCCGATTGATCACGCGACTGATCGCCATCGTGCCAGCTGTGATCGTGATCGGAGTTTTCGGCGAAGGCAAAACAACGGAATTGCTGATTGCCAGTCAGGTCTGTTTAAGCATGCAACTCGGTTTCGCCGTCTGGCCGCTCATGCGGTTTACAAGCGAGAAAGGGAAAATGGGCGAGTTCGCGAACCATGTTTGGATAAAAATTCTCGGCTGGATGACCGCAGGCATTATTATCGTGCTGAATGTGAAGCTGCTGCTGGACACGTTTTTGCCGGCTGTCGTGCTCAAAGCTTTGTACAGTTTTCTTGGGCTACCAATTCCAAAGTAATAGAATGATAAAGCTCGACTTGGATGGCGTGATTCGTTGCATCGTTAAACCGGGACGCAGACTTGCGATTTAACGATTCAACGACTTAGCGATTCGACTGGGCGAAACCATGTATAAGCACATTCTCATCCCGCTCGAAAACAGCCCAGCCGATGAGACTATTCTTACGCACATCAGGCCGCTTGCGCGTATGGGGGGCGCGAAGCTGCTCCTGGTCCATGTCGCAGACGGGTGGGTGGCACGTAACTTTAATCAGCTTCAACTGGCCGAGAGCCAGGAGATGAAGGAGGACCGCGCCTACTTGGAAAAGCGGGTTAACGAGCTGACCGACGAAGGGTTTTCTTGTGATGCGGTCCTGGCGTTAGGCGAACCCTCCGATGAGATCATCAAGCTCGCGCGGGAAAAAGATATCGACCTCATCGCGATGACCACGCACGGTCATCGTTTCATCAGCGACATACTTTACGGGGCAACTGCCGATAAAGTACGCCACGAAGTGGACGTGCCAGTATTGCTATTGAAAGTGAAAAGCTAATGGAATACCGAAAGCCGAAATCCGAATGACGAAGGAGCGAAGAAATGATGAAATCTGCAAAACCCCGCTGTCTGCAGAAGGCCTTTGGTCATTGGAACTTCGTCATTTGATTCTTCCTCGCGTTTGAAAGTTCTTTTTCTCACCAACGAGTATCCGCCACACATTTACGGCGGCGCAGGCGTTCACGTTGGCTTTCTTACGCGCGAACTGGCGAAGACCATGCCAGTGGAAGTTCGCTGCTTTGGCGATCAACGCCTTGAAGAAGGCGATCTTAAAGTGACCGGGTACGAAGTTGACACCAACAATTTTACCTGCCCAAAGCCGTTGCGCTCGGTTTTCGGCGCAGTGCGCCGATGCACGGACTTCAACACTACGAACATCGATGCCGACCTAGTTCATTGTCACACGTGGTACAGCCATTTCGGCGGGATCTTGGCGAGAAAAAATTACGGAATTCCGCTCGTGATCACGGTTCATTCGCTCGAACCGCTTCGACCCTGGAAGCGCGAACAACTCGCCGGTGGTTACGATTTCTCGCTTTGGGTCGAAAAGACCGCGCTGGAGATGGCCGACGCAATCATTGCTGTCTCTCACGAGACCAAAGGCGATATCGAGCGGTTGTTCGAGGTCGATCCCACGCGCGTGCACGTGATTCACAACGGAATTGACGTGGACCAGTACCGGAAGGTCGATTCTACGGATGCGCTGGCGCGCTACGGCGTCGACCCAAATAAGCCTTATCTGCTATTCGTCGGTCGCATCACGCGCCAGAAAGGATTCCAACACCTGCTGCGTGCAATCCAATTCATGGATCGCGATTTCCAGATCGTGCTTTGCGCCGCTGCGCCGGACACGCCGGGCATGGCGGAAGAAATGAAAACCGCAGTGGAAACTGCAAAGACGCAACGGCCGGGAGTCATCTGGATCAATGAAATGGTGGATCAGGCGGCAACCCGCGAACTTTACTCCCACTCGGCCGTTTTCGTTTGCCCTTCGATTTACGAACCGTTCGGCATCATCAATCTCGAAGCAATGGCGTGTGAGACCCCGGTGGTTGCCAGCGCCGTCGGGGGAATCAAGGAAGTCGTCATGGATGGCGAGACGGGATTTCTGGTTCCACTTGAGCAAACAAAGGAAGGCTCCTTCGAGCCGGCGAATCCCGAAAAATTCGCGCGCGATCTTGCCGAGCGCATTAATCAGTTAATGAAAGACCGACAGCTCCGCGAAAAATTTGGCAGAGCGGGACGCAAACGTGTGAAAGACCGCTTCAGTTGGGCGTCAATTGCGAGAAAAACGAAAGCACTGTACCAAACCTTGGTGCGAAGCGCCGGGTAACTCAGACGAAGAAACAAAGCCTGGCCGTGGCAGGGAGAGCGACTAAGGACAGCCGCGACTACAACGGAAATCGACTCGCATTTCCAAGCTGTAGAGGCGCGTGTCCTCACGCGCATGCGAAACCTACGAAGAAACTGTTCGGAGTCGCTAGAGCTGTTCGATCTTGTAACCGCGCTTCTCCAGCAATTTAATAACGCTATTTGGACCGGAGAAATGTAGGGCGCCTGCGACAATCGCGGTCGGTTTACCGGTCTTCAGTTCCGCTTCAATCCGCGGAATCCACTTGATGTTGCGGTTATCGACAAAGCGCGCTGCGATCCAGGGAGCCTGTGTTCGGAGCCGGCTGTCACCGGCCCAAAGCGCATCAGTATTGCCTTTGCGCCAGGCCTTGTACATCCTGCTGAATTCCTTTTCAGCATTGCGTGGTTGCGCGAGAGCGTCCCGGAGAATGAACTCGCTATCACGATCGGACAGGCCGCCCATGACTGCCACATGCTCGTCGACTGATTCGAGACCGCTGATTTCTTTTTTCTCTCTAGCGGCGTGGTCAACGAAATAATCGTCCAGACCATGCGAGAGTGAAGTCTTGTTGTATGTCGCCGGGCCGACCAGATGCTGTGCAATCCACCACGGCTTATAGCGGAGCTCGCTGTCGAAATTTCCAACGTGTTCTCGCTTCCCCCGGCGATTGTCTGGCTGAACAGTCGAAATATTCTCGCGGAGCCAGGTCAAAAGTTCGGGATCAATTTTCGAGCGGATATCCTGTCCGGGCGGGTATTTGCCGGCCGCCTCAAATTTCTTTTCGAATTCAACATGCTTGTTGGGATCGAACTCAAAGAGGAAACGCTTGCTATTTCTTAGCGCGACTTCATACGGCGCTGGGAGCGGATAATCATTTTTGGTCAGCGCGTGAATCGAGCCCACGAGGTAAAATGGCCCCTTTGCATTGGTCACACGCCAGACGCAACATTTCGGGAACCTTTGAGCGCCGTGAGCGCTGATTACAAACATTAGCGTTAAGCCCAGCAGGAGTGACGGACTCCAGGAGTACGTGATACGGCGGGGAGGCAAAAACATTTCCCGTCTCTAGCGAGAAAAACTGCCGCGTCAATTTAATTTCGCATGGAGATTCTGCGCGCGCGGCTTCGGATCCGCGCGATTTGAGATTGAAGTGGTTTTCAATACAATTGCGCAGACATGATCCTCCCAGTGAAACGTTGGTTCGCAATCGCGTTCCTGGGCACTGCCATCGCGATATCACAAAAAACAGCAGCTGCCGCCGATGACTGGAAGATTATTAAAGTAAATGGCAGCGATTATCTGAGCGTCGACAATATCTCGCAGTTTTACGGCCTGCCGGCAGGGATCGCCGCGTCGGGAGAGAAAGTGGAATTCGATACGGTGAAAAATCCGCTGGAATTTGTCAGCGGCAGCCGCGAAACATTGATCAACGGCGCGAGGAGTTGGTTGTGTTTTCCTGTTATCGAGCAGGATGGAAAATATCTTGTCTCACGCACGGACCTAGCCAAGACCATCGAGCCGTTGGTACGCCCGCATCGTGTTCCGAATGTTGGCAAGGTTCAGACTGTCGTTCTGGACCCAGGGCATGGCGGCTACGACAGAGGCCAGGTGAGTCGTTACGGATACGAGAAAGATTTTGCGCTGGATGTGGCGCGAAAGCTGCGCCCGTTCTTGCAGGCTAAAGGGCTGCGCGTGATCATGACACGTGAGGGCGATTACTTTGTCCCGTTGGAAGTCCGAGCACAGATTGCGAATGCCGCGCGCAATTCGATCTTCGTTAGCATTCATTTCAATGCGACAAACGATGATCCAAACGCCACAGGGTTCGAAATCTTTTCGTTTACCCCGCGGGGAGCACCATCCACATCCGACAACGCGGTAGCTCCGAGTGCTCTTAGCACGCAACTCGGCAGCGCTGTCGATGCGCAAAGCTTGGCACTCTCAGCGTGCATTTATCATTCCTTGCTCGGACACCTGCCCGAGTACGATCGGGGTATCAAGCGCGCGCGGTTTGCTGTCCTGCGTTTGACGAAAGTTCCAGCTGTGTTGATCGAAGGCGGCTTTTTAACGGAGCAGGGCGAGTGCAAGTTGATTGCGCAAAAAGAATGGCGCGCAAGGCTTGCCCACGCCATCGGGGTCGGCATCGAGAGCTATCGCGTGTTGGGAATTAAGAAGCAGCCGCCACTGCTCGTCGCAGACTATCGCAAACAAATCAAAGCAGAGCCGAGTGATTTCGTTATTCCGGAAGGAGAATTGAAGGAAGTAGATACAAGTCTGATGGAGCTCGTTGGAAAGTCGAAGTTTCTTCCACCGCAGCAAACGTCTACTCCCAGAACGTCGCTCGAGTCGGCCCCAATTGTTCCGTAACTTTTCCGCCGCGGCAGGCGTGTCGCCTGCAATTTTGAATCCCCCAGCCGACACGGCTGCCGCTACATCATTGAGCTCATCCGTAAGCGGCATGTGACGCCGATTTTTTGATTGGTTTCGATCACCTTCGCACATAGAACCTCAAGGAAACGACCAACCTTATGAAGAAACTAATTATCCATACCGTAATAGCGCTTCTTGCAAGCACTGCGATTTCGTTCGCCGCACCCAACGACAAGGAGGCGATTATCTCCAGGGAAAAAGCGGCCTGGCAGGCTTTCAAGGACAAGAAACCGGATGAATTCAAGAAGCTTCTTTCTACGGACCTGGTGACTGTGTACGCCGAGGGAATGCACAACTTGCAGCAGGAAGTGGATTCGATGTCAAAGACAGAGATGAAATCGTTCGACTTAAGCGATTTCAATGTCGTGTTTCCAAATAAAAAGACCGCTGTCATTACATACAAAGCCAAAATCGACGCGACGGCAGACGGTAAAGACGTCTCCGGCACTTATAATGTTGGCTCGGTCTGGCACACAGCTAACGGCCAATGGATCGGCATTTTTCACAGTGACATGAAGGAGGCGCCTCCGGCGGGCCAATAGCAGCCCAACGATCGCGGCTTTTGATTGCTCGGCTCAATCTGTGAGACGGCGAGGCCGGTGAGAAGACATTTCATTTTAGTTGCTGCGCTGTGCGCATCGGTAGCGGTTGCGTTCGCGCAGACGGATACTGAAGAAGTACGTGATGTTCTTCTCGCATGGCAGCTCTGAAATCGCAGCCGACGCGGACAACGTTGTTCAAATGGCAGCAGCCAATATCCGGGCCGGCGCGATCAAACCGTGTCGTGTTCACGGGATACTGCGACGCGTCGGAAGCAAATCTCAGGGCGCTGGCAAACGCTCGCGCAAGAGCAGCAGCCGACAAATTGCGCAGCCTCGGTATGCCAAGCAGTGTCCTAATTGTCGTGAAAGCGAGCGGGGATCTTCTAGCTGCAACGGCTCCCGGCGCTTCTGAACCGATCAACCGTCAGGTCGCGATTACATTCTAAGTTTACAGGTCGCCTGGCAGAGGCGGGTTACAATTTTTGTGGTCGTTGACTTCGCCTGTGCGCGTCCTATTCTGACGAACAAGCAATAGTGCGGGGGAGCTGCGATGGCTGAGAGTCCGGTGCGATGCCGGAGACCCCTTGAACCTGATGCGGGTAATGCCGCCGAAGGGAGCGGGGTCCACTGCCGGACTAGCGATGTCGGCCATGCGCGCGACCGCGCATAGGTTTCTTATGAACGAGCAAGACAACGGCGCTGTTGTAACCGGGGGCGTTGACCCCCGCCCAAACGGATCCACGGAAACCGCGCTCACCGACCGCGGCTACAACTTTCCCAAATCGCGCAAGATTTATGTCGGCGGACGATTGCATGCGGGCATTTGCGTGCCATTCCGAGAAATCTCGCTGGCGCCGACGAAATCGATGAATGGCGAAACCGAAGTGAACGAACCTGTGCGCGTTTACGACGCCAGCGGTCCGTGGGGCGACCCCGATTTTCAGGGCGACATCACGCAAGGTTTGCCGCCGTTGCGCGAGAAATGGATCTGCGACCGGCGTGACGTGCAAGAATACGTTGGGCGAGTCGTTAGGCCGATTGATGACGGATACCTTTCGGAGAAGCATCGGGCAGCGAAATCAAATGGCGCCGCCGCGAATGTCAGCGGCTACAACGGAAATAGGCCGCAATTGGCAAACAGGAAGCCGCTTCGGGCGAAATCTCATCCCGTCACGCAGCTCTGGTACGCACGGCAAGGAATGATTACGCCGGAGATGGAATTCATCGCCATTCGCGAAAACATGGGACGCGAGAAAATCCGCCACTCCGGCTCGGACAAATCCGAAATTCAAAATTCAAACAATTCATTCGACATTCGATATTCGACATTCGGCATTGCCCGTAACGACTTACGATTCGCTCATCGCGGAGAGGATTTTGGTTCGAACATTCCCGACGAAATAACACCAGAGTTTGTGCGGGCCGAAGTCGCACGCGGCCGCGCGATTATTCCTGCAAACGTCAACCATTCCGAATCCGAGCCAATGATCATCGGGCGCAATTTCCTGGTGAAAATTAACGCGAACATCGGCAACAGCGCGGTGGCGTCATCGATCGAAGAAGAAGTCGAGAAAATGCGTTGGGCTACCAAATGGGGTGCCGACACCGTGATGGATCTCAGCACCGGCAAAAACATTCACGCCACGCGCGAGTGGATCATCCGCAACAGTCCCGTGCCCATCGGCACCGTGCCGATTTACCAGGCGCTCGAAAAAGTCAGCGGCCGCGCGGAGGAGCTGACCTGGAAAATTTATCGCGACACCTTAATTGAACAGGCTGAGCAGGGTGTGGATTATTTTACGGTGCATGCGGGCGTGCTTTTGCGATACGTTCCGCTCACTGCGCGCCGCGCAACCGGCATCGTTTCGCGCGGCGGCTCAATCATGGCCAAGTGGTGTCTTGCGCATCATCAGGAAAGTTTTCTCTATACGCATTGGGACGAAATTTGCGAGATCATGGCCGCATACGACGTCAGCTTTTCCATTGGCGATGGTCTGCGGCCAGGCTCAATCGCCGACGCGAACGACGAAGCGCAGTTCGCTGAGTTATACACGCAAGGCGAGTTAACGAAACGCGCGTGGGCGCATCACGTGCAGGTGATGAACGAAGGCCCGGGCCATATCCCCATGCACATGATCAAGGAGAACATGGAGAAGCAACTCCAGTGGTGCGACGAAGCGCCGTTTTACACGCTCGGCCCGCTGACTACCGACATTGCCCCTGGGTACGATCACATCACCAGCGCGATTGGCGCGGCGATGATCGGCTGGTACGGCACAGCGATGCTTTGTTACGTAACTCCAAAGGAGCATCTCGGGTTGCCTAACAAGAAGGATGTCAAAGACGGCGTCATCGCCTACAAAATCGCCGCGCACGCCGCAGACCTCGCGAAAGGTCATCCCGGCGCGCAATACCGCGACAACGCCATCAGCAAAGCACGCTTCGAATTTCGATGGGAAGATCAATTCAACCTGTCACTTGATCCCGAAACCGCGCGTGAATTCCATGACGAAACTCTTCCTGCTGAAGGCGCGAAGACCGCGCACTTTTGCAGCATGTGCGGCCCGCACTTCTGTTCGATGAAGATCACTGAAGACGTCCGAAAGTTTGCAGCGGAGCAGGGGATCACCGAAGAGGCAGCGATCAAACGAGGACTTCAAGAGAAGGCGAGGGAATTCCAAGAAGCAGGCGCCGAGATTTACGCCAGGCCGTAATTCACCCAATTTACCTTTGCATTTCACCGTCCCGCGTCGGCAAGGGCATTTACAGGAAAGACTTGCCAATGTACGATTTCGCCCTACACTCGGGGGATGTCCGGTTAGTCATCACTGGGAAATGAAACGGCCCTGGGACCGGCCACAATTCAACCTAATCGAAAATGAAAACATCCATTGATAGCCACTTGCATGTCGGTTCAGCGTCGCGTTTTGTCTTCGCCGCTGCGCTGGCATTCACTTTCAGTCTCTGTTTAGCTCGCGCCGATGAAACGTGCTCGTCTCCATATCTTGCCCGCATCGAAGGTCAGGAGGAGTTCGTTTATGTCTGGACACTCGGCGTCGATGGCCTTGGCGATGGCTCAGATAAACTCGTCACCATCGATGTAAAGCTGGGTTCGCCAACCTATGGAAAAGTTGTCAGTAGTACTTCGGTTGAGGGCCGCAATGAAGCGCACCACGGAGGATTCACCGACGACCGGCGTCAACTCTGGCTCGCAGGTCTCGATAGCAGCCGCGTGTTTATTTTCGACGTGCACACCGATCCGGCGAAACCTCGATTCGTCAAAACGATCGATAAATTCTCGGAAACCGCCGGCGGCGCGATTGGACCACATGGGCCGTATGCCTTACCCGGTCGCATGCTGGTTCCGTGTCTGTCGAACGCGAAAGATCACAGCGGCCGCACTGCGCTCGTCGAATTCAGCAACGACGGCGATTACATAACGACTCATTGGTTACCGACGAAGGATGAGGCGCAGGGCGCCGCTAACGCGAATCTCGCTGACGGCTATGGCTACGACGCGCGTGTGTTACCGCGAAAGAACGCGCTCCTGACTTCGTCGTTCACCGGCTGGAACAATTACATGAACGAGTTCAGCAAAGTAAGTGCCGATCCCGAGGCGCGGAAGCATTTTGGTGGGACGATGGTGATGTGGGATTTTCACACGCGGCAGCCGAAAAAGATTTTCGCAGTTCCTGGCGCGCCACTCGAGATCCGTTGGGCGTGGGGTCCGGAACATAACTACGCGTTCACCGCCTCGGCGCTGACATCGAAGCTTTGGCTTGTTTACGAGGATGACAAAGGCGAATGGCAGGCCAAAGAGGTTGCGCCGATTGGCAATGTAAAAGGCGGCGTGCTGCCGGTCGATATCAGCCTGAGCGCCGATGACAAAACATTGTTTGTCGATTCTTTCGGTGACGGTAAATGCCGGGTGTTCGACGTTTCGGATCCACAAAAGCCGAAACAAACTTACGAGAAACAGATCGGCAAGCAGGTGAACATGGTTTCGCTAAGCTGGGATGGAAAACGACTTTATTTTACCAGCTCGCTGCTGGAGAAATGGGACAAGAAAGGCGACGACAACGAGCAGTTCCTGCGTGCTTATGCGTGGGACGGCAAGGAATTGAAACCGCAGTTTGCTTTGGATTTCACAGCGCTAAAACTCGGCCGGCCGCATCACATGCTCTTTGGCTCGAGCAAACTTGGCCAGAATCGCCTGGTCGCGACCAAGTAGACGGGATCGGCCGTTTCGCGGGCGATGATAACAGCAGCTGATTCTGCCTTTCTTTTGAAGGTGAAGACCGACGTGAAGAAAAACAAGCTTATGCTTTGCACTCAACGTCGAGGGTGTGCTCTGCGCGCGACGTTGAGAATGCTGATACTCATTTCCTCCGCGACCGCATCAGTCGCAGCAATGGGCGACGATCATCTGCCGCGCGATCGCGATTATGATTACGATCCTCCCGTGCCGGGCAGTTACAGTTTGCCGGTTTGAAAGTCGCACCGGACGGCGCGTTACTCGGCTCGGACGGCAAATCAATCAACCTGCGCGACCTGACCCACGGCCGCATCACGGTGTTGAGTTTTATCTATACGCGTTGCGCGGCGCCGAAAGCCTGCCCCTACGCAACCGGCGTATTAAGCCAGCTCTATCGCGCGAGCGAAGATGACAACGCCCTGATAAAGAATCTGCGTCTTGTCAGTTTGAGTTTTGATCCGGAATACGACACGCCGCAGCGCCTGGCCAGTTACTCTGAAGGCTTGCGTGATGAAAAACCAGGTTGTGACTGGCTCTTTGTCACGGCGAAATCGCGCGCGCAGTTGCAGCCCATCCTCGACGTCTATGGCCAGTCCGTCGACCAACGGCAAAACGCGGCCGACCCGCAAGGTCCGCTTTATCATATTCTGCGCGTTTTTCTGATCGATCGCCAAGGCCACATCCGAAACATCTACAGCTCCGGTACGCTCGACCAACGTCTTGTCCTCGCGGATGTGAAAACTCTGTTGTTGGAAGAAGCGAAACTTTCCAGACAATAACGCCGCCGTAGCGTCCGCTGTTTCAGCGGCGTCCCCCGCCACCACCACCACCACCATGATGCCGGTGTTGCTGTGAAGAATCGTCTGACGAATCTTCGCTGTTAGCGCAGGCAGAAGTGAAGACCGCACACCAGGGCAGAGCAAACCTAGCCACGTCTTTACGGATTTGAGACGATTCGAAATTCCCATAAAACAAAATGACCGGAACGAACGAAGAATGGTTACAGATCCTCCAAATTCCCGCCGGACATTCCGGGCAGCGCAAACGTAACCCGCTGCCTTCGGTTTCTCGTCGAAACGAAATTGAATGCTAGCGACAGGAACCCGATTGGCGTAATAACACGTTTATGAGTACGAGCGAACCAATCGATGAAGATATCGATGAGCCGTTCAACGGCGCGGAACTCAGCGAATCTGTTCTGCAAGATTGGAACTCGCCAGAGGAGGACGCCGCATGGTCAAACCTGTAGCAGGCGAAATCGTTGTTATTCCGTTCCCGCGACCTGATAGCGGGAAGCGCAGGCCAGCGTTTGTAATTGCTGATCTTCCAGGCGCGGATTTGATTCTCTGCCAGATCACCAGCCGCGCGCACTCCGATGGTTTCTCAGTTCCGCTGGCTAAGGGTGATTGTGAACGCGGCCAAATCGACCAGCCTTGCTACATTCGTCCGCAACGCCTTTTCACACTCGAACACCGAATCATTCTTCGCTCAATTGGAAAGGTCACCGAAGCGAAACTCGACGAAGTATTGAAAAGAGCTCGCGAGTTTTTCATTGACTAAAGGTGGAACGCGTTGTCCTCAACGCGTTGACAAGAACACATGCGGCTCTGCCGCCGATTACTGCGGCTTCGCCGATTAATTCCCATCGTTTCAGAGAAGTCGATCCACGTTTGCACGTCACTCTTTCAAAATCGGAATGATCTCCGTTTGGATTGGCTGCCCGGTGACTTCGATGTCTTTATCCGAAACGTAAACATTAATTTCCGATCGAACGCCGAACTTTCCTTCGAGATAAAGTCCGGGCTCGATTGAAAAACAGACCCCCGGAATGATGCGCCGCGAATCGCGCGTCTCGAAATCATCGATGTTGACTCCATTGCCGTGGGTTTCTTCGCCAATCGAATGGCCGGTCCGATGTGTGAATTGCTCGCCAAAACCTGCGCGCGTAATTACGCCACGCGAGACATCGTCCACTTCGGCGCCACGGATTGGTTTACCTGCGCGGACATTTTTGCGCACGAAATCGACTGCAGAATCGCGAGCCTCGCGCACAATGTTGAAAATACGTATGTACTCTTCCGGAACAGTTTCGCCCACGAAGCCAGTCCACGTTTGATCGGTCGCGACTGCATCAGGTTTGTTCAACTTTGTAGCCGCATCGATGAGCACAAAGTCGCCGCGCTTGATCGGTAAGTTCTTTTCCTCTGTCGGCATGTAATGCGGATTGGCCGTGTTCGCGTTCACCGCCACGATCATTGGCTCCTGCTGCATCCCTTCCTCGCTGTAACGACGGAGCATAAACTGCGCGATGTCCCACTCAGTGGTTGGTTCGTTCGCGCGAATTCGGCGCGCAATCTCGGCAAACGCCTCCTGGATGATGCGATGCATTTTATCGGATGCTTCCACATGCATCTGATGCTGAGCCGGGGAAAACACGGCTTCGAATCGTTGCACGAGTTCCGCGCTCGTGACAGGTTCGACTCCGAACGAGCTGACGAGCTCGATCGTTCCGGCATCAACGCGTGAGATGTACGGGATATCGTTCATGGGCGAATATTGCATCGCGATGCGACGCTTCGATTCCTTCGCCACTGGTCCGAGCGCTTCCCGCAGCCGGGCATTCAATTCCTGCCAGCCGCGGTACACAAGTTTCCTGCCGGGAAGGGAGTCTAGTTTGAACTGCTCGATCGAATGCACAATTTTCACAGGCTCGCCCGAGGCTGGGATGTAGTAGAACCAGCGCCGTGAGGCGAACATCTTTTCGTCGAGCTTCAAAATCCGATAAGCGAGCGGATCGCTGTGCCGAAAATCGTAAAAGAGCCAGCCATCGAGTTTAGCGTCGCGCGAAGCGCTTTGAATTTCGGCCACTCGCTCTGCCGGAGTTTGTTGCGCATCCATTGGTATCACAAAGGTGAAGCAAAGAACGGCTACTGCGAACGTATTAATGCGAGTCATCAGAACGGCGGGAACCTTACAGCAACGTGTTTGTCATGCACAAACAGCAATAGGAATTGCGAAGCAGCTGTGCTGTAGCCGCGGTCACCGCGGCCCCGCAGTGGGGCTTCGTGCCAGAATGCCGAGGTCGACGCCCTCGGCCACAACCTCTTTCTGATACGCAAACAGGAATACGGCCATCCGTTA
>JBEDUS010000248.1:0-25231 GCA_040414975.1 Candidatus Udaeobacter sp. | reverse complement strand
GCTATTTTCCGCTGATGCGTTATAGCCCTACGCTCCGTTTTACCGTGTTCGGCGCCGTGTCTTATACAGTCTTTAGTCTGGTAGGTATTTTGATTTCGCTACGATCGGTGGCTCGCTATGTGAATTTTACCCAGGCAAGCATCGCGTATTCGCATCTGGGTCTTTACGCATTTTTTACGATGGTGATTTTTGGTTCGATGTACTACATCGTGCCACGACTGATTGGACGGGAGTGGCGCTATGCGTCGCTGATCAAACTTCATTTCTGGGCTTCGGCTTATGGCATTGGCTTGATGACGCTGATGCTTTTGGCCGGCGGCATTGCTCAAGGCACGAGCATAGACAATCCCTCGCTCGCTTTCAGCGTGAGTGTGGAATCGGTGCTGCCTTACCTGCGCGGACGCAGTTTGTCGGGCATTTTGCTGACAGTTTCGCACTTCATCTTTGCGTATCATTTTGGATTGATGCTGTTCGGCTTGGGCCGTAAATCCACCGTACCAACATTTCTTAATCCAGTCGAAGCGGAGGGGACTGAAGCGCACATATGAAGGGACTCGCGCCTCTTTTCCTCGGAATCTTCGGGACGTTTGCGTTTTCCTGGGTGGGATTGACGGTGATCCCCAATTGGCAAATCGGACGTCTCAATCCTCAGTCTGACGAGGAAGGCACAGAATTCTATCCGATGCCGCAATCAGGAATGGTCACACGCGGAGCGCGCGTTTACGCTGCCAATGGATGCAACTATTGTCACAGCCAACAGGTCCGCGCCGAATATGCGGGCGCTGACATCGAGCGAAAATGGGGTGACCGCCGGAGCGCGCCGCGCGATTACATTTTCAAAGGACCCGTTCTGATTGGTAAGATGCGAATGGGTCAGGACCTCGCGAACATCGGCGCGCGTGCGCCAAAGGAAGAGGAAAGCCCATCGCCGGCCGGCGGCACTAGTCCCGCGCCACAAGGAGGAGCAGTCCCTGGTCCGCCGCCTTCTACTGCAGCTTGGTCTCCGTCGTCAACCTCACCTGCAACAGCGCCCGCGGCGTCACCTGGTCCTGCTGCATCGAAAGTACCGCCGAGTCCTGCTCCGGCGGCTTCTTCGAGTTCGCCATCCGCCAAAGCACCTGGGGCCGCGGCCCCGAGTAAGGGTACCGCTTCGCCTTCCCCAGCAGCAGCCGCCGCCGCGGCTTGGAGTCCAGCCGCTTCACCGAGTCCGTCAGCTCCGTGGCCCGAACAAACGGCAGGATTGCCCCCGCTGTATTCCGCAGAGTGGCATCATGTTCATCTTTATTCGCCGCGCAGTATCAATCTTGATTCGAACATGCCGTCCTATCGTTTTCTTTATCGAGTGCGCCGCATCACTGACGCGCGTTCATCGGACGCGTTGCAGCTTACCGGTCCCGATGCGCCCCCGCAGGGTTGGGAAATCATTCCTACTTACGATGCGAGATGCCTTGTGGCTTACCTGATGGCGCTCAATCAATCGCATCCGTTGAAAGAGGTGAAGTCCGCCGGTACGGCACCAGCTGCCTCGCCAGCTAGTTCACCTTCACCTGCGCCCGGAGGAAAGCCAGCCAAATGAGCGAGAACACACCACCGCCGGAGCCCCGTTCTAGCCAGGGTATGGACTACAGTGAATTCGCTGACGTCCATGAAGTCCATGCCGCGGTGCAGCGTGAGAAGCGCGAGCCACGCGTAGGTCGCGAACCGCTTTCGATCTGGTTAATAGCAGTGTACGGACTGGCGGTATTTTTTGGCGGTGCTTATCTCGGCCGTTTCTCCGGAAATTTCAGCGGGGAAGCACTTGACCCATACGGCGGTGAGATGCCCACGATGAAGAAAGTTGGCGGACCTCAGGGCGCTCAACAAGCCGCGGAACTTTCGCCACACGATCGCGGGAAAAAGGTCTTTTCGGCCAATTGTCAGACATGTCATCAAGCGAATGGTCTCGGAGTGGCGGGTCAATATCCGCCGTTAGCAGGTTCAGAGTTTACAAACGGCGGCTCGCGACGGATGGCGATGATTGTCCTCAAAGGTTTACAGGGCCCGGTCACGGTGAAGGGCCAGCAATTCGGCACGGCGGTGATGCAACCCTGGGACAAGACATTGACCGATAAACAAATCGCTGATGTCATGACGTACGAGCGCAGCGAATGGGGCAACAGTGCCAGTCCAGTCACAGCTGAACAAATCGCAGCGATGCGCAAAGAACTGGCAACTCATCCGAATTCATTCACCTCACCTGAAGTCCTGGCCGCACCGGATCAAGATATTCCCGGGGGCGCTCCGGCCGGCGGTGCGCCTCCCAAGCCAGGCGAAGCCGCAAAGCCCGGCGAACCACCAAAGCCGAAGGGGTAATCTGGCGGGCATTGCAATTCACGCGAGCGCGTCCGCGAGCAGTTCGGCCATATGCTTTGGCCGGATATTCGTGAGATCACTAATTTGGTGCCGGCAACTTGTCCCTGAAGCGATGATCTGTGTCTCGCAGCCTTGATTCTCGAGCTTGTCGATCAAATCCTGGGCGACTTGGATCGACAGGTCATATTTGTCGACGAGCGCACCGAACGCGCCTGCCATTCCGCAGCATGCGGTATCAAGCACCGTTGCTTTCCTTCCGGGCAAACGTTCCGCGAGTCTTCGCATGAACGCGGGATCCATAATCGATTTGGCGTGACAATGAGCATGGATCGCGATCGTTGCTCCTGAGTGCTTGAATTGCAATGCGGCCGGCTCCTGTTCGAGGAAATCATCGATGAATTTTTCGAACAAAAAACAGCGCTTCGCGACCTTCTCCGCATTCTCAATCTTTAGCTCGCGATAATCTTCCACAAACATCGACCAGCACGACGGCTCGAGGAAAAGGATTGGAGTATTGGAGGTCCGCACCGGACTGGCATTAAGGGCTGATGCGAGAAGAGCGACGTTGTGTTTCCCGAGCTTTCTAGCGGCATCAAGGTTTCCCTGACTGAACGCGGGGCGTCCGCAGCAGCGGCGATTTTCTGCGAGAGAAACTTCGAACCCGAGCGCCTCCAGCACTTTGACCGCGGCATTTCCGATGTGTGGTTCGTGGTAGCGCAAAAACGTATCATCCCAAAGAATGACAGGGCCTCTGCTGGAGCCGCGATCGGCGATCGCAGACACGTGGCCGGGGTCAACCACTCGGGCAACAGCATGCTTTGCAAACCAGCGGTCGAATCGTTTGTTTGCATAATGTGGCAGGCAACGCCTGGCAGAAAGTCCAATTGTTTTCTCCATCGCGATACGGACGGCCCGGTTCTTGAGAATACGGTTCGAGAACGACGGTATCGCACAACCGATCTTGCCTAACAAATCGACGTTACTGAAAAGTCGCTCTCGTAACGGCAAACCGTCGCGTTGATATCGGGCATGCATCAATTCAGCCTTGAGCAACGCGAGATTCACGTTCGAGGGACATTCGGGCGTGCACCCTTTGCAAGAGAGACAATTGCTTAGGGCGGCATCCAATTCTGCGGAATGCAATGGATCGTATCCGTCAACGCGTAGTTCCAACGCCGCGCGAATTGTGTTGGCGCGACCGCGCGTGGACATGACTTCCTCGTGGGTGGCCATGAACGTAGGGCACATGATGCCGGTCCCTTTAAGACAGCCGCCGCAACCGTTGCATTGTTCCAGGTTGCCGATGAACGAACGATCTTTGAACGCGTAGGCGACCACGGGCTCGAATGGAAGTTGTGGCGGTCGCGTGAAGTTTTCGCGCAGATGACTGTCGATTTTATGCCGATGGCCGTCCGGCTCGGACAAATCAGCAAAAATCTTTCCTGGATTGAAAATGTTTTTCGGGTCGAACAGCCGCTTGATCTGACGCATTACTCCGAGCAAATCATCTCCGAGTTGCTGGCGCATGTACTCCGTGCGTGCGATGCCTACACCGTGTTCGGCGGAGAGCGAGCCTTTGAATTGGCGCACCAGTGCCGAGGTTTGATCCGCGACTTTTCGAAACTTTTTTAGATCGGTTTCACTGTGCAGATCGAGCACCGGCCTTACATGCAAAAGTCCGCTCGCCGCATGACCGTAGTAACTCGCATCCAATCCAAGGGGTTTCATGATCGATCGCAACCCGCGCACGTATTCCGGCAGCTGGGCCGGGCGGACGGCAGCATCTTCGATAAACGCCACTGGCTTTGCCGGCCCGATGCAGCCGGTCAAAAGCGAGAGGCCGGATTTGCGCACCGACCAGACGAGATTCATCTGCGCTGGCTCGGTGAGAATTTTGGTGCGCCGGCCGATTTTTCTCGATTGTAGAATCGACAATCGTTCCGAGACATCATCGTAGAACTCAACGATCAAAACTGACTCGCAAGGCTGCGCGTCGAGCTCGAGCAAGTCGCGCGCCGCCTGAAAATGGAGCTGGCCTTTGGTTTGATCGAGCAAAGGGCGATCGATGTGCTCAATGGCAGCTGGTTGAAGGTCGAGAAGCCCGACCGTCGCCTGCATTGCTTCATCCACTGAGGAAAAAAAGATCAAGCCGAGGCCTTTCTCATTCGGGAGCGGCGAAATTTTGAGCTCGGCAGAGAAAATCGCGGCGAGGGTTCCTTCGCTGCCGGCAAAAATATTTGTGAGGTCATTAGGCGCGCGCAGAAACCTTTCGATGCCATAGCCGGGCCAGCGTTTAATCAAACCCGGCGGCCACCGCTCGGCCATTTCGGCGCTTTGTGCGCAGATGAGGTTCTCGATTTGAGCTCGCTCCGCGCGCAACGACTCTTGCACTCGACCGATCTTCTCAAGGCGCCCGTTGGCCATCACGACTTCTAGCGAGATCACGTGATCGGCCGTTGTCCCATAGATTGGGCAACGTGCGCCCGAGGAATTGTTCGCGATCATTCCGCCAAGTGTCGCCCGCGAGCTCGTTGCTACGTCCGGACCGAAGCAGAATCCATGCGGCCTCAAAAAATCGTTGAGCTGGTCGAGAACAACGCCCGCTCCAACGCGCACGCTGCGTTTTTCGAGATCAAGGTCAGTGATCTTGCGGTTGTACCGTGAGAACTCGACGATCAACCCTTCGCCAATCGCATTGCCCACCAGACTCGTGCCGGCTCCGCGCGGCGTGACCGAAACGCCCGCGTCAGCAGCTGCGCGGATGATCGCGGTTGCTTGCTGTGCGCCTTTTGGAAAGGCTACCCCGATTGGCTCGATCTGGTAAATCGAAGCATCAGTTGAGTAGAGCTGTCGCGTTAGGTTATCGAAGCGAACATCACAACCGCTCTGCCTGATTTTCCTTTCCTGCGCGGAAGTCATTTCGACATCTTAACTATCACACGCGCGAAGCGATTTAGAAACTGCAGAACCCTGTATCGTCGCAGCCAGACGATATCGTCTTGCGGCTGACCCAGCCGCACTACAGCAGATCCATTTGCGCGTTTTCCGGCGTTGTTTCCGCAAAACGGACACCAGCGCCGATGAGGCGGACTGGTTTTCCAGTACGTCGAAACGCTTCATCGAGAAGAGAGCGGAAATCCGGTAACGTAGGCATGAGGCCGGCGCGCTCAGCAGTGGTTCGCGTGAAATCGTTGAGCTTCAATTTCACGAAAATCTTAGTGACATTGCGCATCGATTCCTTTTGCGCCAGATCCGCCATCAAATCCTGAAAGAGTTCCTCGAGTTTTTCCTCGCACTGCTCAAGCGTGGTCAAATCGACAGCGAAGGTTTCCTCGGTGCTTAGGGATTTGCGCGGGCGATCCGGTTCGACAGGGCGGTCATCCACGCCTCGGCAAAGATCGTATAGATCCAGGCCGAATTTGCCGAAAAGATCGACAAGCTCGGGGCGCGAGAAGCGTTGCAACTCGCCGCATGTTTTTACACCCTGTTCTTCGAGTTTTCGCTCAGTTTTTTCGCCGATTCCCCAGATTTTGCGGACCGATAATTCTGGCATAAAACGCGGCACCTCTTCCGGTTTCACTTCAAATTGGCCGTTCGGTTTATTTATTTCGCTGGCGATTTTGGCAATCAATTTGTTGGGGCCAATTCCAGCGGAGGACGTTAGCTTGGTTTCCCGAAGGATTGTTCCACGGATCACCTGTGCGAGCAGTCCCGGTGCGCCGGGGTGTGCGCTAACATCGAGATAAGCTTCGTCAAGTGACAAAGGTTCGATGAGCGAAGTGAACCGATACAGGATCACGCGGATGGCTGCTGCTTCGCGCCGATAAACATCGAACCGGGTTGGTAGCACGATCAAATTAGGGCAACGTTGCAGGGCCATAAAAGTTGGCATCGCCGAACGTACTCCAAATTTGCGTGCCTCATAATTACACGTGGTCAACACGCCCCGCCGATCGCGCGCGCCGCCCACCGCTACAGGCTTACCGCGTAATGAAGGTCGGTCACGAACCTCAATTGCGGCATAGAAGCAGTCCATGTCGAGGTGAATGATGCAGCGCGGCGCTTTTTCCACATGGCAATATGTAGCGGCAAACATTGCTTCGTCATGTCGAGCAGAGTCGGGATATCCTGTGATGTTATCTAGAATTGCGCTTGGGGGGTGCCTCCGCTTGGCCCGGAATGACGATTGCCTTTTGATCAAATTTGCGTCATGAGAATTGATGTCATGACGAAAGCTGCAACGCGCGTTTTCATGGTGCGACATGGCGCCACCGTTCTGAGCGGCGAGGATCGGTTCGCCGGCGAGACCGATGTTGAGTTGTCCGACGAGGGGCGCGAACAGGCCAGAGACCTCGCGGAGAGATTAAGTCACGAGAAAATTAGCGCCGTTTACGCGTCACCACTTGGCAGAACCGTTGAGACCGCGCGGATTCTCGCTGCGCCACACAATCTCCCAGTACAAACATGCCACGGTTTCCGGGAAATTTCGCACGGTCACTGGGAATGGATGAAGCGACATGATGTGGAAGAGAAATTTCCGCGAGAAATGGCCGAATGGGAAAAAGACCCATATACATTTGCGCCGCCGGGCGGGGAGAGCGGGCTGGCTGTGACGGCACGCGCCTTGCCAGCCTTGATCGATTTGGTACGCGAGCATCCCGGAGAAAATATTCTGATTGTATCTCACAAGGCTACAATTCGACTCCTATTGAGCTCATTGCTCGGATTCGATCCGCGGCGATACCGCGATAATCTCGATCAAAAACCGGCCGCGCTGAACATTGTCGATTTCCGAGACCCGACACGCGCCCGCTTGACCCTGTTCAACGACACCTCGCACTATGACGAGGCCTCAATTCCAGAAGTGCCGAAACCGGGCTTGTCGAAATGGTGGAACACGGGCGCCTAGGGGCGGTTCCGAATTCAGCCAGGGATTTAAAAATCGGCTCTAAACTTCTGTTAGGCTATGCGCGATTACGCTGCTTGGGTTGCAGCTTCATCTTTAAACGCGGCGACAATCCCGGCCGGAACCGTGTACGTGAGAGAAAATGGCTCAATTTTTGTTGTACTGGTCCCAACACAAACTGAAAAGGCTGACGAAGACGCGGCAAAGGCGGTGGACGCGTGCTCAGCGATACGCCTTTTTTGTTCATTGGAAAATGTTTTTCGGCTTTGCAAACCACACTTTGCCCTAGATATTGAAACGATAATTTTCTTTCGAAATGGATTCCTCTGCTTCTGTCGAAACGCATCGCGACCCACATTCACACGCCGGCGAACATGAGCATCACGAGCTCGGGTTTTGGCGAAAATATATTTTCTCCACCGACCACAAAGTGATCGGGATTCAGTACCTTCTCACGGGCCTAACGTTTTTGTTTTTCGGTTTTTGTTTGATGATGTTGATGCGCTGGCAACTGGCCTATCCCGGCCAGACGCTACCGGTGATCGGAAAATGGCTCCCGCACATTTTCGGAGCCGAATCGATGCCGGACGGGAAAATGACGCCTAATTTTTACAACTCGCTCGGCGCAATGCACGGCACGATCATGATCTTCCTTGGCGTCGTGCCAATCGCATTCGCTGCGTTCGGCAACTTCGTAGTCCCGCTGCAAATCGGCGCACCGGACATGGCCTTCCCGAAAGTAAATATGGCGAGCTACTGGGCGTTGTTTGTCGGCGGCTCGATCATGCTGCTGAGTTTCTTTGTTCCGGGCGGCGCGGCCAAAGGCGGATGGACTTCGTACACGCCGCTAGCGGCGTTCGACGATACTGGCGCTGGGCGTAATCTGGTGTTCAATGGTCAGACCCTTTGGCTGATCGCTTTCATTTTCCTGATCACTTCTTCTTTATTGGGCGCGATCAATTTTATTGCCACTATCATTCAACTACGCGCCAAGGGCCTGACCTGGATGCGGCTGCCCGTCTTCGTTTGGACGGAATTTGTGACGGCATTCCTGCTCTTGCTGGCGTTTCCGCCTCTGGAATCCGCCATCATCATGCAACTGATGGACAGAGTCGCCCATACCAGCTTTTTCCTGCCGGCTGGCCTCGTGGTGAATGGCGCGCCGGTGTCCATCAGCGGTGGCGGCAGCCCGCTTTTGTGGCAGCACTTGTTTTGGTTTCTCGGGCATCCGGAAGTTTACGTGCTCGTTTTGCCCGCGTTTGGCATTGTGGCTGAGATACTGGCCAACAACTCACGCAAACCGCTTTGGGGTTACAAGGCACATGTCTTTGCTGTGCTCACGATCGGCTTCCTATCCTTCATCGTCTGGGCGCATCACATGTGGCTCACTGGAATGGGCTCGACAGTCAGCGCGTTTTTCCAAACGACCACCATCATCATCTCGATCCCATCGGTGATCATTTTGAGCGCCTTTTTTATTTCGCTATGGGGCGGCTCGATCCGATTCACAGTGCCGATGCTTTTCATCATCGCGTTTCTGCCGATGTTTGGGATCGGCGGCCTTACCGGTATCCCGCTGGCGTTTAACTCGGCCGATCTTTATTTGCACGATACCTACTACGTGATCGCGCACTTCCACTACCTGGTGGCTCCGGGCACCATTTTTGCGCTTTTCGGCGGCATTTATTTCTGGTTCCCCAAAGCGACCGGCCGAAAGATGAATGAGTTTTGGGGCAAAGTGCACTTCTGGCCGACGCTGATCTGCATGAACATCATTTTTCTGCCGATGTTTTTACAAGGGATGGCTGGGATGCATCGGCGTTGGTACGATGGCGGGCAGGGATGGAACGTCGCAAACGATCACACCATTTGGGGATTGACCGGTTTTCAGTGGAACCACCCCATTTCGTGGGCTGCTTGGACAATGGGGCTCGCCCAAATTCCCTTCATCATTAATTTCTTCTGGAGCATCAAACACGGCCAAAAGGTAAACGACAATCCCTGGGAAGCGACCACGTTGGAATGGACTGCGCCCTCACCACCGCCGCACGGAAATTTCGTTCATACTCCCGTGGCCTATCGGGGCCCTTACGAATACAGTCTCCCTGGACGCGAACGCGGTTTCACGATGCAGAATGAACCGGTGGAACCGACGGAGCGCACGCACCGAAAGTCGCTGGCCGAACCGGTTCTGGCTTAGATCCGACGCGATGGAAATTCCGTACACAGTTTCGACTCGTCCCGACACCGGCCTCTGGAATGCGAAGGTCGGCATCTGGCTTTTTCTCGCGTCGGAAGTGATGCTCTTCGGCGGACTTTTTTCCGCCTATATCTTTTTGCGCCTCGATGCCGCGCCTGGCATGTGGCCGCACGGTGTGCTCAACGTTCCGGTCGGCACCTTTAATACCGCGATCCTGATCATTTCGTCTGTGACGGTAGTGTTGGCCTGGGCGTCACTAAAAATGCGAAGATATCGTGCTTATTGGTGGTATATGTTGGCGACCATTTCCTGCGGCGTGATTTTTTTGACGGTCAAGCTCGCTTACGAATGGCCACAGAAGTACGACCACTTTGGTGCTTACATTAAGCCGGAAGCGCTCGGAAAGTACGAAAGATATCTGGGCAACGAGTATGCTTTGGAAAAAGGTCTGCCACCACGCCTGCAGATCACTGGCCATTTGCACAATCGCGCGGCGCTCAACGATCCGAACATCAAAGAGTACGAAGTCGCGCTCGATCCGTTAAATGCCGATCCGACAAACCCGACGATGGATCGGCCGCACTTTTTTCCGCTGCCGGTTACTGAGAAGATCGCAACGATCGAGAAAGCGGACGTTGAGCGGGCGACGATGTTTCTGCCAACGCACAGCGCCTATTTCGCCAGCTATTTCACGATCGTCGGTTTGCACGGCTTGCACGTCCTGGCTGGCGTGGTGGTCTTCATTTACATGTGGCTGCCGGTCAGCAAAAAGGTTTACCAGCGCAATCCGGAACACCTCGCCAATCGTGTCGAGGTGTCTGGTCTTTTCTGGCACTTTGTCGACCTGATCTGGATTTTCGTATTCCCGCTTTTTTATCTGCTCTAAGCTATGAACAACCCGCCTGAAATCGCCCAAGATCCGAGCGAACACGAGGAGTACGCGCACAACGTGCAAAAGCACGTGAGAGGTTATTTAATGGTCGGCGCGACCTTGCTCGTCTTCACCGGTCTTACCGTCGCCCTCTCCTACGTCGACTTTGGCGCACTATTGTCCTCGCTGTTTCACACAAATCTTTCGAGCACTCAAGGTCGCAAGGCCAACATAGCGGTGGCCGTGCTAGTAGCAATGTTCAAAGCCGGACTTGTGGCCGCGATATTCATGCATCTCGCGGCCGAAAAACGGCTCATTTACCGGATCCTGGTTTTCACCGGCTTTTTTGTGCTCGGTCTCTTCTGGCTTACATTATTGGCCTGGTACGACTACCCAATCTTCCGATAAATGTCACTTAAGGCTTTCCATATTGTTTTCATAATTTTCTCGACGCTGCTCGCGCTGGGGGCCGGGACATGGTGCATCTGGGTCGACTTGGTGCAAGGCATGCCCATTTATCTTGCCGGCGCCATCGCGTCGTTCGCCACTGCTATTGCGCTGATCGTTTACGGCATCTGGTTCTACAGGAAAATGAAACGGCTTCGCATTATCACATGAGCACGAAAATTTTGTCGATCTTGCTTTTATCGATTCTGTTTGCGGCGCAGCAAGCCCTGGCGTGCCCGTTTTGCTACGGTGCAAAGGATGGAAAATCGACCGAGCACATGGCCATAGCGATCTGGTTTCTATTCGGAGCGGTCCTCTCTGTAATCGGTGGGATTGGCGCATTCAGTTTTCACTTGTGGCGGCATGGCCGCATGCCCGCTGAGCCCTACCAGGAGATCACCGAGGAAGATCTGAGCAAGTATGAGTAGCCTCGCACTGATCAATGAATTTCTGGGGCAGCCGCCTAACGCTTCCTCGCACGGGTTTCAAATCGACCACATTCTTGAGTTCTGCCACTGGTTCATGGGGGCGCTTTTTGTTGGATGGTCGGCATTTTTTATTTACGTACTGATCCGGTTCCGAAGAGGGCGCCAGCCTAATGCGAACTATAAGGGCGTGACGAGCGGCATCTCGACGCATCTTGAGTTTTCGGTTGTCTTAATCGAAGCTGTGCTCCTTCTTGGCTTTGCAATTCCACTTTGGGCGAAGCGCGTGAATGAGTTTCCGCCCGGCAAAGAAGCGCTGGTTGTTCACGTGGTCGCGCAGCAATTTGCCTTCAATTATCATTTACCCGGGCCGGACGGGCAATTTGGCCGTCGCGATGTCGGTTTCGTCAGCAACTCAAATCCGCTTGGCCTTGATCCAAATGACCCTGCCGGTAAAGATGATATCGTGACGCAGGGCGAACTTCATGTGCCGGTGAATCGACCGGTGATCGCCGAGCTTTCCTCAAAGGACGTGATCCACGATTTCTTTTTGACAGATATGCGGATCGCCGGCGACGCGATCCCAGGTTCGTTGATTCCCATCTGGTTCACTCCGATCAAAACCGGGACCTACGAGGTGATCTGCGGGCAGCTGTGTGGTCTGGGCCATTATGGGATGAAAGGGACGCTGGTCGTGGATACGCCACAGGATTACGAAGCTTGGCTAAAAGAGCGCGCGGAGCTGGCTGGCGGCGCGCAAAAAGCCCCGGCGCCTTCGCCATCGCCAGGCGCAGCACAGCCACAAAACAAACCGGCTGGACCTGCCGCATCTGCGACTCCTGGCGGATAAATTTTCGCGCCAGCAGCGCACCGGCTCGCATTTGTCCTATCTATCTCATTCGTCGTATTCTCCCCCTGTGGGAAAATCGACTAAACGGCTGAACCGGTTCGCATGGTTCATTTGTGTGGCCGCACTGTTGCTCATTTGCAGTGGCGGAATGGTCACGAGCAAAAACGTTGGGCTCGCCGTGCCGGACTGGCCGACCACGTTTGGCTACAACATGTTTCTGTTTCCCGTCTCGAAATGGGTCGGCGGAATTTTGTTCGAGCACATCCATCGCCTGATCGCTTCGGCAGTTGGATTCTTGACGATCATCCTGGCGATCTGGCTTTGGCGCAGCGAAAGCCGGAAATGGGTACGCAACCTCGGCGTCATTGCCCTCGTCGGTGTAATTTTGCAGGGAATTCTCGGTGGCCTGCGCGTCACGATGCTCAAAGACGAAATCGGCATCTTTCACGCGTGCGTCGCGCAAGCTTTTCTCGGGCTGTTGGTGGTCATCGCGCTTGTAACGACAAGTTTTTGGCGCTCTCTCGGCGAAATTGATACCGGCCTCAAAAAACTCGCGCCGATTCGAAGGCTGGCCATCGCAATCACGCTGGCGATTTATGTCCAGCTTGCGCTGGGCGCGACGATGCGCCATCAGCATCGCGATCTGTCGATTCTCGATTTTCCCACGGCAAACGGCGCGTGGATTCCAGATACGAGCGCGGCGGCGTTGGCAAAGATCAACGTCTGGCGTGATGCGCGTGGCTTGTCGGACGTTGACGCTTTCCAAATTTGGCTTCAAATGACACATCGTTTTGTCGCGCTGCTCATCGCAATCGGCGTAATTGCATTTTGTTCGCGCGTTTGGAAAGACGCCCGCCAGGTTCCCGCGCTGAATCGGTTGTCGATTTGGTGGGTGGTATTTCTGGTCGTTCAGCTGACACTGGGCGCTTGGACGATTTGGAGCAACAAAGCGGCCGACATCGCGACTGCGCATGTCGCGGTTGGTGCGATCATGCTATCTTTTGGCGTGAGCATCTCAGCCGTTTGCTGGCGCATTTCTGGTAGCGACGCCGCGCCGCGGCGTCCAGACAGCGCGGCGCGCCGTTCCTACGATGGAGCGCGACTCCCCGCATGAAAACCGCCGCGCTCGAAGTCGAAAATGCGAAACAAGCATTCGTGCGCAAGAGGTTCATTGCCGATCTCTTCGAACTAGTCAAAGCGAGGTTGACGTCACTTGTTTTGCTGACTACCGCGGTCGGTTTTTATCTCGGATCGGGACCGTCCGTCGACTATGCCGCATTGTTTCGCGTCGTGTTTGGAACAGCCGCCGCAGCCGCCGGGGCGGCCGCACTCAATCAGTGGTGGGAACGCAAGGCAGATGCGCTAATGCACCGGACGAGAATGCGCCCGGTTCCCGCGGGCCGAATGCGACCCAGCGAAGCGCTCGCACTCGGCCTTTCCCTTTCGATCTTTGGCGTTGGCTATCTTGCGCTTGCTTCCAACGCGTTGAGCGCCGTTCTCGCGGCGATTACGATTACGATTTATATTTTCGGCTATACGCCGCTCAAACGAGCTAGCACCGCGAACACAGTTGTTGGTGCCGTCCCCGGCGCAATCCCGCCGGTCATTGGCTGGGCAGCAGCTCGAGGAGCAATCGACGCAGGCGCATGGAGCCTTTTCGCAATCCTTTTGCTATGGCAACTGCCGCATTTTTTCGCCATCGCCTGGATGTACCGAGAAGATTATTCGCGAGCGGGTTTCCGCATGATTTCGAGCGACGATCTCAGCGGCGAACGCAGCGCCAGTCAAAGTGTGTTTTTCTGCATTCTACTTCTGATATTGGGAGGTCTGCCTGCGTTTGTTGGAGTCGTCACGTTCGCGTATCTCGGAATGGAACTGGTGCTTGGCGGTTTATTTATCGCTGTTGCCATGCGGTTCCTGAGTCTGCGGACAGCGGCGGCTGCACGCGCATTGTTCATTACGTCGATTGTTTATCTTCCGCTGCTGCTGGTGGCGCTTGTTCTGACAAAATCATGAACACGGTCATAGATCTTCTGTCGAACCATTTTGCGAAGCTTTCGGAGTGCGACGCGTCCTCGCGTCGCCTTGGGAGAACGTACGAAGCCTTGATGAGCTTGGGATGAATGCGGATTCTGCAGCAGCGCATGTAGTGTCGTCGCGCGGCGGCATCGCGTGGAAGATCACCCTGATTTTGATACCAATCGTCACGCTTGGCGTTTTGCTGTGGTTGCGCCAACTCGAAGTGAACGCACTCAGGCAACGGACCGTCTCGTCTTATGGCACGGTACCATCTTTTCAGTTGGTCAATCAGAGTGGGCAGTCTTTTGGTTCCGCCCAGTTGGCTGGCAAAATCTGGATTGCTGATTTCGTTTACACGACCTGCCCAGGGCCCTGCCCGATGATCAGCAGCCGGATGAGTGAACTTCAGAAGCCATTCGAGAAGACCGATGTGCACCTGGTTTCGTTTAGTGTCGATCCGGAGAAAGATACGCCACAGGTGTTGCGCGGTTACGCCGAGAAATTGCAAGCCGATCCTTCTCGCTGGGATTTTCTTACGGGACCAAAGAGTGCGATTTATAAACTTTCGCACGATGGCTTCAAACTCGCGATCTCAGACGGTAGCGGTGAACAGGGAATTCCGGTCCACAGCACGCGGATGGTGCTGGTGGACCGGCACGGCGAGATTCGTGGCTATTACAACGCAACTGAAGCGGACGCCATAACAAAACTGGTCGCTGACACAACGCACCTCTTGCGCGAGCAACCCAAGTAGCTGTAGCCGCGAAAACTCTAGCCGACCGGCTCCGGTCCGGTGCCTGGCCCTTCGTCACAAACCATTCGCAGATAATCGCGATACTCCCCCTTCGGCAGGCGATCGATGGTAGCGGCGAGTTGAGACTCCGTAATGAATCCCGCGCGAAGAGCCACTTCTTCCAGGCACGCGATCTTTAATCCCTGCCGGTGTTCAATTGTCGCGATGTAGTTGCTCGCCTCCAGGAGGGTCGTCGTAGTGCCGGTATCGAGCCAAGCCATGCCTCGGCTGAGCAATTTCACGTGCAGCTGGTTCTCTTTGAGATAGAGCAAATTCAAATCGGTGATCTCCAACTCGCCCCGCGCAGATGGACGCAGCGTCCGGCAAAGATCTACAACGCGTTCGTCATAAACGTAAAGTCCCGGCACCGCGAAAGGACTCTTCGGTTGTTTCGGCTTTTCCTCCAGGCTAATTGCTTTCCCAGCGGCGTCGAATTCGACCACGCCGTAGCGTTCCGGGTCGCGCACTTGATATCCAAAAATGCAGGCGCCACGCTCGATGGCCAGCGCCTCTCGGTAAAAGTCCAGGTTGCCATAGAAAATGTTATCGCCCAGGATAAGCGAAGTGCCGCAGCCCTTAATAAAGCTTGCGCCGATGAGGAAAGCTTGCGCAATTCCCTCGGGCTTCGATTGCTCGGCGTATTCGATCCGAATCCCAAGATGCGAGCCGTCGTTCAGATAATTGCACAACATCGGCAAATCCTTTGGCGTGGAAATGATCAGCACCTCGCGCAGGCCCCCAAGCATGAGCGTAGCTAGCGGATAACAGATCATCGGCTTGTCGTAGATCGGGAGCAGTTGTTTGCAGACAATTTTTGTGAGCGGGAAAAGGCGCGTCCCGGCGCCGCCAGCCAGTAGAATCGCTTTCTTCATTTTCGATTTGCGACTTTCGAGTTTCGATCGCCGCCGCTCCAGTGCATAATTAATCCTGCCCATTCGTGCCAGAAACGCCTCCCAGCAGTCAAATCGATCCCGCTCTTTTGGCTGGCTAGCCCAAGCGCCTGTTGTGGAGCCGAACGGAATGTTGTTTTATCAGCGAGAAACGAACCGCTGTGGATTAATTGCTGATCTTTCAAACGACCGCCCACACACTGCAACAACGCGTTCCTGATCCAGTCTCGCGGTAAGGCTGATCGCGCCTCAATCGTGGCGCTCACGGTAATATCGAGAAGTTTCTTTAAGATGAGTGCGCAGACAAGGGCCCCGGAACTCGTCGCGTGGACATGCAACACGTTTTTTTTTCGAAGCAGCTTGCTCAACACGAGAGCGAAACGCGCTTGCCGTAAGAAGATGGCACTTGGCGCCCTGGCGCTCTGCTGCGCGCGATCTTCTTCCAGTTTTTGCGCGAGTGCGTGGTTTGCCCGCCATTCGGCCTCGATGACTATCGGATCTGGTAGAAATTCAAGCGACGACACCATTTTTTCCATCGCTCGCGTATACCGCGCACGAGAATTCAATTCGCACACGATTGGCATGATCGGCACGTTGCGTCGTCTCATCTCTTCAACCTCGCGCTCGAGGAGTGGCAGATTTCTATCCGGCCACCGATCGATCAGATATGCAATCTGAATGCCTTCTTTTGCTAGTTCCGCTGTAGCCGCGCCCCTGTGGGGTGCTTTTCCTTTTGAAGCGCCCGGTATTTTCCGCAGAAGCTCGATAAGCGGCGCCACCGTGCGCTCGATTCGGAAATGTTGTTCGATTCGCGCGCGCCCGGCGCGGCCAAAACGCAATCGCAGTTTGGCGTCTTGTATGAGCCGGCTCAGTGCCTCAGCCAGCGCTGTCGTATTCTCGGGCGGAACCAGTATGCCTGTTTCGCCGTCGACGACTGATTCGGGAATTCCAGCTAATCGCGTGGACACGACAGGACGTGCGGCGGCCATCGCCTCGATAATTACAGTCGGGAAAACGTCGCTGGCTCCTTGGGTATCTGTCACCGAAGCCAGCGCGAAAATGTCCGCAGATCCGAGTTTTTCGAGAACCGCTCCCTGCGACAGTGAGCCGAGTAAATGAACCCGGTCTGACAAATTTAGTTTTCTAATTCGCGCTTCGAGATCGCCGCGCAGCGGGCCGTCGCCAATGATCTCACAGGTGAAATTGAGACCTCGGCGCTCAAGTTCCGCGCAAGCGTCGATGAGGTACTCAAATCCCTTAAACGTAACCAGTCGGCCGATACTGAGGAGGCGGGGCACGTGGTAGGGCGCGACCGATTCGTAATCCGACGCTGGAAAACGTGTGAGGTCTATACCGTTGTAAACACGGTGAATTCGGGAATCCGGACAGCGCCGGCGGAGCAGGTCGCGGCTGTAGTCTGTTTCGGCCGCAACAAATTCCGCGGCGCCGCAGATTTCCCGTAATAGATCGTCGTTGCCAAGGTCTTTCATGAAATCCTGTCCATGCGCCGTGACACTGAATGGAATCCCTGAAATCTCATTCAAGAACATCGCCGTGTGCGCTGCTCGATTCGCGAAATGCACATGCACATGGTCGACGCCGCGGCGCTTGAAATAGTCGGCAAAATAAAGGGCATTTCGCGCGCGCTGCTCTGCCTTCACGCTCGGACCGTATTTTCGCTCATGCCGCTCAACCAGATCGCGCGGCCATGTGCCGTCCAACTTCGCGTTCTTTTCTGATATCTGTAAGATTTCTTGCGGCGGTGCGTAATGAATCGGTGCACGAAAACCGGCGATATGCTCGTGGCGCAAACTGGTAAGCGGCGGATAGACCGAGCCGATCTCAAGTTCGAAACCGAGCCGTTCCAGCGCCAGCATCTCCGCGTCGCAAAACGTCTGTGAAAGCACCGGGTACCGGGAGTAAAGATAGCCGAGACGCATCGAACCGGATGATTACGCGTACCGCGCCAAAATAGCAATGACTGTAGTGGCAGGTATGCCACGGCGAGTCCGTCCTGTGGCGGACGTGCCGCCTGCGTTTCGAAAATTTGCAGCCGAAACGGCTACCGCCACAGCTCACGAAAAACGAACGTCCTTGCCCGGATCCATCTCGAAGTCCAGGTCCAGGGAATCCTCGGTGTTCGGCTTGATCACTTCCTCCATGAATTTCACGAAAATGGGGTCTTCGCGAAAGATTGCGTACTTGTCCATCGACTCAAAATCGATGGCAATGAAGAACGGCCACGGCAATTCGGGATCGATCCGTTTTCCACATTTAATGCTCAAGACCTCGGGAATCTTCAGAAGCTGCATGCGCGTATTCATCATCATCGCCTCCACGCGGGCAGGGGTGACCTCGGGTTTAAGTTTATAGAGAACGACATGATGAACCATGAGGGTTAAGCTAATAGGCGTTTCCGATGAAGCGCGCAAGTCCGAATCCGGTGCCCGAAGCAGCAAAATAAATGTCGCTTGGTTGCAACCCCTTTTCCGCATCAGGCGAGCCGGTCCATCGGCACGGCGGTATGCGTGCGCCGGCGCAAGTTTTGAATAGCCAGATGACTCTGAAAGAATCAGCTGCGGATATTTCGGCAAATCTCAAATACCCAGCGTGCCCATTATACGAGAGCGACAAACAATGTTGCCAGACGTGGATTGACAATATCTCGATCGCTTCGTATCGAATTGTCCCGCGATATGCTTAATTAGCAGGTTATGCGTGTTTTGGACCAAAACGGTTACCGTTGCAGGCTCTGCGGCCACGCTTTAACAACAGAATCTCCCGCCGGTCTAGACGGCCATGTAATACTTTCGGTTCTGATCCCCGTACACGATGAAAGCGACCAGATCGCTCAGAATCTGTCGTTAATACATTCGCAGGCATCGAAAACAGGACTGCCGATGGAAATGATCGTCGTCGATGACGGCTCGACAGACGGTACGTGGCACGTTTTGGAAAAGCTAGCTGAGCAATTACCAGGATTAAGAGCTCTTCAGCTTAGCCGCAATTTTGGAAAGGAGGCGGCCATTTGTGCAGGCATCGCCTATTCGAGCGGGAAAGCGTGCATCGTAATAGACTCCGATCTGCAACATCCTCCGGAGCTGATTCCAGAAATGGTTCGGCTCTGGAGAGACGAGCATTGGGACATAGTCGAAGGGATAAAAAGAACGCGAGGGACAGAGCCACTGGTCAACAAAATCGGTGCGCGTTTCTTTTATCGCACTTTGAGCCGTCTTTCAGGCTACGACCTATATGGATCGTCCGATTTCAAGCTCCTAGATCGCAAAGTTATTGACGCGTGGCTCGATATGCGGGAGCGCAACACCTTTTTCCGAGGCATGATTACCTGGCTCGGTTACCGTCGAAAACAGATAAGCTTTTCTGTGCCAAAGCGGCGACTAACGCAATCGCGCTGGTCTTTTTTTGGCCTTTTTAGGTTAGCTGTCATTGCAATCACAGCTTTCTCATCCCTGCCTCTGCAAGCGGTTACTCTTATGGGAGGGATCTTTCTGTTTTGTGCCATTCTGTTCTCAGGTTATGCGCTCCTTTTGTACTTCACTGGTCTGGCCCTGCCTGGCTTTACCACGGTGATCATACTTGAGATGCTGATAGGTGGGGTCTTAATGATTAGTCTGGGTATTATCGGGACCTACATCGCGCAGATCTATCAAGAGGTTAAATACCGTCCGCGTTATGTCATTGCACGGGCCCTTATAGGTGAGGATCAGAAATCCGCGCCAAGTCCCGAAAACAAGCTGACGCAAACTCTCGCTGCGTTAGCTAGCAAATCGTCGCTTTGAAGGCTGCGCAGGAGATGTTGGCAACGTCCGGCTAAGCGGTATGGAGCTATCAGACCAACACGACTTGGTACGACGGCAAGGCGATGCGATTCAGATTAGCGGAGATTACCAGGCCCGGGCTCTGAAATCCGATCGAGCTGCTCAGCGCTTCTGGCACGAAGCAAAGTTCAGGCTAATCGAACGGGTGGCAATGCCTGCAAAGCATGAGCGCGTGCTCGATGCAGGATGCGGGTCGGGAACGATCAGCTATTTTTTATCTGGCCATGCTGGCGAGGTTGTTGCCATAGACAGCAATCCGTCCGCAATAAGCTACGCAACGGATACGCTCAAAGCACCAAACCTCCAGTTTCGACTGGGTCAATTTCATGAGCTAAAGGATGGTAGGCCATTTGATAGGATTTACTGCATCGAGGTCATCGAGCATCTCTATGAGCATCAAGTGGCAGAGGTATTATCTCTGTTCTACGAACTGACAAATCCGGGGGGCCAGCTTTTTCTTACTACACCGAACTATCGGAGTGCGTGGCCGCTAATCGAATGGCTCCTAGATAGATGGTCGTTGGTTGCGAAGCTGGATGAGGTACAGCACGTCACGCATTTCACCAGAGGAAAGCTGGCCGCAATATGCGCGCAGGCGGAATGGAAGGTGCGTCGCATTGGGACTTTCAATGGGCTTGCTCCATTTATTGCTCCTATTTCGCGTCGCCTCGCGCTCGAGGTAGAGGACATCGAGTTTTTCCTGCATCGCTGGGCTCCGCTGAACCTGTTATATTGCCAGTGCGTGAAGACAAGCGACGCCCCAGCATGAACGATGGCACAGCAAGCCGGTGGGGTGAATTCATAAACGTATCCCAGCTGCATAGGTTCTCTCATCGAATCAGCTACAACCAAACCTCCTCAGATTGTTGATTCAACGCGGGCTAGCACTCCTCTATTTCGCCTTGTAGAGCAGATACACACCACTTCTTTTAATAATTTCGCAGTTCTGGCAGCTTGAATTGGAGCTGATGACAATCGCACCCGATGGAGGTTTTGCTTGATCCGCAAGACGAATAAACTCCGATGTCGGTCTGCCTTCAACGGTGGCGTACCAAAACGCGTCCATATAAGCAGGACCCCACATGCCGTCCTGCAGATAGATTGGCCGGTTGGGCTGTGCGGTCGCTGCGTCGTAAACGGCCTTGTATGGGACATCGAACTCAAACTGGCGCTTAGGTCCATCGCGCCAGAACGCAACCTGGAAATCAACGGCCTGTAAGAAGGTCGCCGTGAGCAAGAGCCCAAGGATACATAATCGACCGGGGCGCGGCAAATCAGGGACGAGGATTCCATTCCCTCTCTGCGCATCAGCGGCGAGCAACCATTCGAGCGCAGGAACAGTGAGCAGCAATAGAAACACTGCATAGCTCATGAGACGTAATTGGTGAAAGGGCCAATTTGTGATCGCGCCTGGCACAATGGAAACCGCTAGACCATAAAGCACGAAGCGCCACCACGGCTCACGCCACCGGCGCGAAAGAACTAGGAATAGACCAATGATCGCGAGGGCGAATGTCGCAAAGAAAATCGCTCCGCCGTAGCCCTGCACATGATGACGCGGATGAGGGTCACCTTTCATTAGTAAAGCGTACAAACTCTGATCTTCCAGATACCGTCTGACAAATTCCGAGGCGGTTTCTTTCCAGGAGAGTCCGGGCCTTATGTACGTTACCTCGTAGAGCCGCTTTGTTAGGACACCCGGATGCGACCGGTTAAACAAGATGATCGGAAGTAACGTCGCAGCATACAGAAGCCACGTCTTGATGATATCAGTCAACCGCCGTTTTGAGGCTGCGAAGCAAAGCAATCCAAGCGCGAACAAGGGTGCGAGCACTCGTCCGCTGAAATAGCCATATGTCAGCAGAGTGAGACTTCCGGCCAACATCGCGATGTCCAGCCACGTCCACGACGCTTTCGTTTGAACGTGGTAAGCGGCAAGCAGGAATAAGACCACTGTCACGGCAGAAAAATGCGCATCCCAGACCAGCCGGCCTACTTCAAAAAACCACGGCGTTAAGAGGGCCGTCGCAGCAACGATAATTCCAACCTTTAGCTGACCGGAAATGCGCTTTGCAAGCAGGCCAAGCAGAAGACAGGCTGCGAACATCCAAAAAGCGGCGAACGTGCGTGCTACCAAAATACTCGGTGGGAGAAAACGAAAGGTAAGCGCTAACAGATAAATCGTGACAGGATTTACATAAGTCGCAGAGCTTCCAGCGTAAAACTGAAAGAGCAGTGGAAAGCGGGGACCAAATTCGCCGGCTCCTGTTCGGGAAACAAGATAAGCGTTGTAGGCGGTTGCTGACTCGTCGAGATAAAAGCCCGGCGGGTTATATGAGAGTCCGAAAGTATAAGCGACGAAGAGCAAGGCAATGCACGCCGACCACAAAAAGATTTGTATATATTTTCCCTTCAAAATCGGATGAGTTTCTATTCTACAGAACCGACAAAGGGACGAAATAACAGAATCGATCAAGGCTAGGGAACACTGGTGCACATTGTCAACGACTGTTATCTTCCTCCCAGGTCGATCTGGATCACGCGGTCCCCGAAAGTGCAAAGTACGTAAAGCTTTCTGATTGCAATGGCGAGGGCTGATGCGCCTTCAAGCTTGCCCGGCGGCCTTGGCGTTAACGATCCGATTCTTGCTCCGTTTAGATCGAAAACCAGTACCTCGTCAGTCTGGGTGCTTGTCGCGTATAAGCGGCTGGCCTTTGGATCAATCACTAAATGCTGCATGTACCATGCGTTTGGTATCTGCCGCCACTCTTGTACGAACCAGCCTCTTATAAAATCACCTTTCGTGTCGAAAATTTGGATGCGCCGATTCTGCGGATCCGCCACATAGACTCTGTCATTACTTGTATCGACAGCTACGGAAGTAGGGCTTTTAAACTGCCCGTCACCCTCTCCTCTCGTGCCCCAAACAGCCAGTACCCTTCCATCCATACTGAATTTGACGATTCGCGCATTTCCCTCATCCACAACGTAGATGGAATTATCGGATCCAGTTGCTATGTCGTGCGGTCCATAAAAGCCTGGGTCAGGACCTTTCCACTCCGCGAGGAACGTTCCGTCGGCTTTCAATTTTTGGATGCGTTGATTCGTGCTGTCAGCAACATAAAGGTTCCCGATCGAATCAGTAGCGATTCCAGTCGGTTCTTGAAACTCACCGTGGCCTTCTCCTTTCCTTCCGATAACGCTAAGGAATACTCCGCTTAATGAAAACTTCTGGATTCGGTTGTTGTTCGTGTCGGCAACGAAAACATTTCCTGACGGGGTAATGGTCATTCCGCGCGGGAAGTCAAATTGTCCATTGTCTGATCCGTTGCCGCCTTCAAACATATTGGTACCAATTTGGGGCAAGGATTTGAATTCCGAAGGCGCTATCTCGGGGACCTTGTAAATTGTCAGTGAATTATACCTGCGCTCTTTGTCCTCAAACACTTTCTTGAAATACTTCGCAAAGACTTGCTCATTTGGGCTTCTAACGAACTCGTTATGCCGAACAGCGTTATCGAATACCACGTAGGAAATGTTATTGTCCTTTAGAAGACGAAGTAGTTTCCTGGGATCCTTGGTCTGGAATAGGTCCTGGTAGGCCCTGTCGCGCTTGGTTGAATCGTAACCAGCCCCCCATGAATAATAAGGCCAACCGTAAAACACCCGGCGCCCGGCCATCAGGATCGGGTGGTTGACGAAGCGATCCGTTAGAAAGATGTCGCGCGGCGTGGTGTTTTTGGTCAGCCACTCAATCAGCGGATCGTTGCGATAGGCAACTTCACTCCAATAAGTGTTATGGATCGGGAAAAATTCAATAAGCCCGCCAGGGATGATTGCCATGATAAGGGCAATCGCGGCCACCTTCCCGGGAACGGTAGTTCCAATTAAAGAAAGATGCCATAGACGCCACAGCGCGAAGGCGACAAACAAATTCGCGACAATTACCCAGATATGCACAAACTTCTGATTCGCTAAGACCTCGATGGTGAACTGGAAACAAAACGCGACTGCAATGAGACTCGAAACTGCCACAAATACCCGCCTTTGCAGCCCGGTGGCGAGGATCAACGCAAGCGCGATTAAAAACCACTTGAAACCGAAGGTGAAGCCAAGGTACTTCACAACGTTCAAGGCGGTAGGGTGGTCAAGCGTGTAACCCCAGTGAAGCAGTTTTGGCGTCTGCGCTCTGCCACTCCCCGTGCCCAAATACAACATTTGCGGCAGCGCAATCAGTCCGGCTGGGACGGCGAGCGCGACCATTTGTAGGCGCAAAGGACACAAGACAAATAAGACTGTCAATATGGCAAACGCTGCGACAAAGACCGCGCTGTTCCACATTGGCAGAAGGCCGAGCAGAACACCTGAGAAAATAAAGCCCGGCAGCGTACTGCGAAGGCTTTCCGCTTTAAAGCCAGGTAATTGTTTGGCTTCCAGGGTTGGTGCAACAGGCGCAGAGCTTGTTGATACTGGAAAACTCTCAGAGGTAGTCGCGCTGCCTGAGAGTGTTTCCGGCGTACCTTGTGAGGAGGCACTTGGCTCGGGCGTCAGCGTCTTACCTGATGTGGCAGCAGCTGCTCGTTTAGCGTAGAGCGCGCGGTACTGAAGTACCAGAAAAACCAAAACCAGCAATAATATGCCAATGGCACTGGCGAAGTGCCTCTGATTAAGAAAAGTCACCTGTGACCAGGTGCCCCAGGCTTCGCCGCGGTAGGGAAATATCGTTGGAAGAAATTCCCGCAGATGAAGGATTGCTTGAATTGCCCCGTGCACGGAACCCTGCTTGTGAAGAAACGGAATGTAAGACAGCGATCCGAAAAAGAAGAATAACGTCGAACCCACGCGTCCGACTGCACGAGAATCAAACAACGCCTCGCCGAGCGCCATCACTAGAACGAGCATCGCTACTATTGTGATGATGCTAAGCAGATCGAGACTCCAAGCCGGATCGAGGCCGAGGAGTTCCAGGTTTCCGGCTTGGAAGTAGAACAAGAAGTGGTAGCGAATTCGGTCGCCTGAAAAGTGCGGATACTCAGTGGGAAAGTTATGGCCTACCGCGAAGCTCTGCATTATGGCAGTGTTGGGTCCGAAATCGCTGTACTCGGGGTTGGAAATCTGCAGCTTGCTCCCCGTCGTGTTAAACGAGGCGAACATCATCCAGGATACCAGGGCGATGTACGCGGCAATGAGCAGCCAGTCAGCCCAGTTGGAACCTTTTGGCCTTGACAAGGACAAGCTGCTTGTAGAGCGATCATCCCTCTTTACAATTTTACCTTTCCAAAAGGGCCAGGATATTACCAAGATCGCTGCTACAAAGAACAACGTATCCCCCCATAGAAGAGGTTGACGGAAGGCCGAAAAAGCCAACCCGGCCAGGTAAGTGAACCATGAGCTAACTAGCAGCCCTGTGAGTACAGCTGCCGCCCAGCGGTGCGAAAAAGAGACAAACGGGTAGAATCGCCGGCAGAGAATGTCACCAATATAAACCGCGAGGGCCAGATAGATGAGAGCTAACATCCGCAGACCCCCGTTGATTTACCCTCCCGCACAGGCGCGAACCGTAAGCGTTTGAGGGTCTCTGTCAAACATAGCGAGAGAGTATTTGAGCAGAAGAATTTAAAGGCCTGCAGTTCGTCGGC
>JBEDUS010000247.1:0-4016 GCA_040414975.1 Candidatus Udaeobacter sp. | reverse complement strand
TCTGAGCATCTCGCGCGCTGATGTCGCCGATTTCATGCTCCGAACGGTACAAGATCCCACCTCCAACAAAAGGATAATAGGCATATCGAATTAGGTTCGAATGCCTCTTCAAGTTCCACGCAAAGAGATAGTTCCTCGCTCTTTTTCTCAGTTTCGTCTTTGGCCAGCCGCTTGCAAAGCTCTGATGCCTCAACTATGGAGTCGTCCAGATGAAGCGTCTGGTGCAAGCGGTCGGGCAGAACAGTCTGGCCACCGTTGCCGGTCTTGGCGACTTTGCTGCGTTCACATCACGAGCACTCATCGCCGCGCGTACTGCGCGCGGCTTGGGAAGTCGCTGGATACGCGCGGTTCATGAACAGGGCGTTCGCTGCATCCCAGTGGTGCTAGTCGTCGGATTGTTTTCCGGCCTGGTACTAGGGCTTCAAGGTTACTATGTCTTAGCACGTTTCGGGTCGGCGGGAGTGTTGGGCACATTTGTTTCGTTAACGCTGACCCGCGAACTTGCTCCGGTGCTTGCGGCCATCATGATTATCGGTCAAGCTGGCTCAGCTATTGCCGCAGAAATTGGTATTCAGCGTAATAGCGAACAAATCGATGCTCTCACTACAATGGGAATCGATCCGCTCGGATACTTGATTACGCCTCGGCTGCTTGCATCCTTGATTGTGTTCCCGATTCTGACGGTGGCGTTTGTATTGGTCGGTATCGCGGGTGGGTATCTGTCAGGCTGTGTATTGCTCGGTCTGGATGCAGGCGTTTATTGGTCCGGAGTTCATTCGGCAATTCGGCCGGAAGACGCGCGGGAATGCCTTCTAAAAGCGTTCGTTTTCGGTGTGGTTACTATCGCGATTTGTTGTCATAGCGGCTTTACCACGCATCGCAGGGTTGGAGTTTCTGGTTCGCGCGCTGTTAGTGTGTCGACTACGAGAGGCGTAGTGCTGTCATGTATCGCCATACTGGCAGCAGATTACTTGATCACCTCTTTCCTTGTATGACCAACGAACCGGCTAATCCCCTAGTGGAGGTCAACAGACTACGAAAACATTTTGGCTAGCACGTTGTCCTCGCCTCAGTTAGCTTAGCCGTTGCTCGGGGGAGTATAGTTTCTGTGCTCGGAAGAGGTGGATCAGGAAAATCTGTTTTCCTGAAATGTCTCACTGGTATTCTGGTTCCGGATGGAGGCGAAATTCGCTTTGAGACAAATCTGGTGAACGGTATCCGTGGACGATGCAGCTACCTGTTTCAAGGAAACGCCCTTTTCGATTCGCTGACTGCGCTTGAAAATGTTGCTCTCCCGCTGGAACAGACTACCCGATCCAGTAAACGCACGATTGAGAAGGCATCCCGCGAAGCTTTGAAAAATCTTGGATTAGAAGAATTCGCCAATCATTTCCCGACGCAACTCTCTGGTGGAATGCAGAAGCGTCTCGCGCTGGCTCGAGCACTGGTAACACGGCCGGAGCTAGTGCTATTCGATGAGCCGACAGCTGGTCTCGACCCTCTCGCTCGTAACGCAGTTTTCGAAATGATCGTTCAATACAAACAGGAATTTGGATTTACCACCATTATCGTGACGCACGATGTTCCGGAAGCGCTCGCGGCGAGCGACCGGGTTGCTTTGCTTGAAGAGGGTCGAATCTGCTTTGAAGGCACTCCAACCGAGTTCGCCTCTTCCACTGATCCCGTTGTCCGAGGTTTTAGCGACAACATCAATTCGCTCCGAACCAGTCTCGGAAGAAACTCGTTAGAATGAAGCAGCCCAATATAGAACTATCGGTCGGCGCGTTTGTTTTAATCGGTTTGGCAGCCGTTGTCTGGTTCGCGGTGCAGGCTGGAATGGGCGTGGGAGTCGGTGGCCCAACCTACGAAGTGAAGGCGAGATTCTCAAATATCGGAGGACTTAAACAGGGTAGCCAAGTCCTCATCGCGGGCGTACCGGTTGGTCGCGTAGAAAAAATCGATATCGACCCTCAATATGCTGCAATTGTTTTGTTGAATATTAGTCAACGCGTACACCTTCCTTCTGACACGATTGCATCGATCAAAACGAGCGGCCTCATCGGGGATAAGTATATCTCGCTTGCGCCAGGCGCCGACGGCAAAGACGTTCCACCCGGCGGAATGATAACCGATACCGAATCAGCCGTAGATCTTGAATCGATTATTAGCCGATTCACTTTTGGCAATGTTTCGCCCGCGCCCTCACCTTCTCCGACAACACCTCGATAGTTATGCGCTTCAAATTTTTCAGATCTTTTCCAACATGCGCTGTAATCGCGATCCTTCTTGGCACTGTGCACATTTGTTCGGCCGCACCTACTGATGATCCTGCGGCCATGATACACACCGCGACTGAAGAAGTTCTCTCAATCGCTTACTCCAGTCATAGCAGCGAAGCGATCGCGACGCGTGTACGACCAACTTTGGATAAATATTTCGCCTTTGACCTCGTCACTCGCCAAGCAATGGGACCTGGTTGGCGCGCATTCTCTCCAGCGGAACAGAAACGCGCTTCCCAGCTTTTCAGCGACCTGATCGTCCGCACTTATTCCAATCGCGTAATCGGAACACAACGACCAAGGATTGAGTACGGCGCGGTTGTGAATATTGGCTCCGATCGGTGCGAGCTTCCAACACGCGTTCGTCCAGCCACCAGCAACGATTCCTTCGCGGTTATTTACCGTCTGGCAAAGCTTTCTGTCGGCTGGCGGATCTACGACGTTGTTATCGAAGGCGTAAGTTTTGTAGCAAACTATCGGGCGCAGTTTGCCGACATAATCCAAAAGGGAGGCGCTCCCGCTGTCATTCGGGCACTCGAAAACAAGCTTGCTTCCGCTTCCAGCTCACAATCATGAAAAACCCAATATTCTGGCTTCTCTTTTTGGTGTTTTCGTTTTCAGGTTACGCGGCGTCTGGGAAACGCTCTGCTCCACCGCCGAATTCCTCTTCCCGGCCAAATACAACAGACGAATTCGCGAGCGGCCAGAAAGTGAACGATCCGTTTATCCGCTTCAACCGCACCATCTTCGCTTTTAACGACACGTTAAACACCTATGCGTTGCGCCCGATAGCGCACGGGTATGCCAAAATTGTGCCTCGTCCTGTTCGCAACGGTATTACAAACGCGTTCGACAACGCCCAGTTTCCAGTCCGGTTCGTAAACTGCGTCCTGCAAGGCAAACTCAAGCGCTCAGCCCAGGAAACTGGTAAGTTCGTCGTTAACAGCGTTGCAGGCTTTGGCGGTCTGATGCGCGTTTCCGACCATGTAACAAGTCTCGCCAACGTGCCTGCCGAGGACTTTGGGCTAACCCTCGGTGTCTGGGGCATCCCTGCTGGTCCTTACCTGGTAGTCCCGTTGCTCGGCCCTTCCGGCTGCCGCGACCTGGTCGGTTTCGCCGGCGACTATGTCATTTACCCCCTGAACTGGCACGCAGTTGGCATTATTCATCACGCGTTCATCAGCAACACCATTAACGGCGCACTCTCTGGAACTCGCACAGTAAACGGACTCCCGAAATCGGTCCAAGATTATGACCAGATGAAAGCCGCAGCCGTCGATCCGTACATCGCCATGCGCGACGCCTACACCAGCTACCGCGCCGCACGCATAAAAAAATAGGCGCCCGCAACAGTCACCTCCTCATCGGTTAACCTCCGAGATCGCGATGCATTTCTTCGGCGGTGGCGAGGGTTGCTAACGGGCGGGGCGGGTCATGATACATTCCGGGGTCTCAACTCCAATCTCCGCTATCCCTGCGAGTGCGGCCGCCGCGCCAATCGCACTGCTGATCAACAATACCAACGCATATCGATCCATGTAGTAGACGAAGACCATGTTACCGAGAAACATAATGATCCCCGTCGCAATGACAGTCCAAGTGACGACTACTAGCGGAAACGACGCGCGAGCGAAATAGGCCGCCACTAGCGAAACACAGATCTCAAGCATTATCCAGCCGCCTATTGGCAGATGTGCCCACAGACCTATATAACGATCTCTTCTGACGTGCTTCACT
>JBEDUS010000246.1:0-2735 GCA_040414975.1 Candidatus Udaeobacter sp. | reverse complement strand
TGGCACAAGCCCTGAGCAGATCGCGGCCGCGCTCCCCGTCGGGCGCACGGGTAGACCCGCGGAACTCGTGGCGGCCGTCATGTTCCTTTGCTCGGATGATGCGCGTTTCATCACTGGACACACTCTCCCGGTCGACGGCGGCTTTGTCGCCCAATAGCATCCGCCGACGCGTGTCACAACATCGGCAACGGTTGTTTGGATTTTGGCGCCGGAAATTCGCGATCTAGATAGGCGAAGTCTTGAGTGGTTAGGTTGATCTCGATTGATCGCGCGTTATCGCGGACGTGCTCTTTCTTACTGGCTTTTGGAATCGCTATCAGCCCTTGCTGACGCAGTACCCACGCGAGCGCGATTTGAGATGTGGTCGCCTCATGGCGCCTGGCGATCTCCGTCAGCGTCGCATTTTCGAGCAAACCTCGACCATGACCAACCGGAGAGTACGCCATTATCGCCACGTGATTGTTGCCGCTCCATTGCAGGAGACCGGATTCAATTTCCCGGTTCTCCAGATTATAGAGAACCTGATTCGCCGCGCAGTTCTTGCCGTTTTCGACGGAGTAAAGTTCCGCCATATCATCGACATCGAAATTGGAAACGCCCCAGCGGTTGATTTTTCCAGCGGTGCGAAGTTTTTCAAACGCCTCAACTGTTTCGGCGAGCTGCGTGTTTCTTTCTCGCCAATGCAACAAATACAGATCGATCACGTCGATTCGGAGGCGTTTGAGACTGCGATCACATGCTTTTGGCAATTCCGTGCGCGAAGAATTATGCGGATACACTTTGGTAACGACGAACACGCGATCGCGTTGATCCTCGATTGCATCGGCGACAACCTTTTCTGCGCCGCCTTCGCCATACATCTCGGCAGTATCAATCAAAGTCATGCCGAGCTCGATTCCGAGCCGTAGTGCAGTAACTTCATCCTTGTGCGCTCGCTTGTTCTCGCCCATGCGCCAGGTACCCTGTCCGAGCACAGGAACGCGTTCGCCTTCTGCGAGGGTAATTGTTTTCATTCGATTGATTTTCGTCTGATCAAATGTTACCACCGAAGCCTTTTTCGTTGTGATACTCCGCCGACTCCATGTTTGCCTGTCAGCTGCAGCACTAGCACTCGTTTCAAGTGTTTCGGTCTATGCTGAGGCCACACGGCTGCAAGAGGGAACAACGCGTCTTTCGATGTTGGTCCAGCGCCACCGTGGGTGAAGTTAATTGAACCAACGAGCGGTGTCGAAGCAAGCCTGGATGCTTCCGGCATGGTTTACCTGCTGGCTGATCGACAGGACAAACTTGAGCGAAACGCGTTCTACTATCGTGAGGTGCGAAAAATCGTTTCGGAAAAGGGGATTCAAAACGGCGCTTCAATCATCGCGTACTTCAATCCAGTATTTGAAAGATTGGTTTTCCATTCCATCAAGGTCACACGGAACGGAAAGGTTTCCGATCGACTGGATCGATCACGTATTGAACTCGTTCCCAGGGAGAAAGATCCGGACCGGTCAATGTATGATCCGTCAGTGAGCGCGCGAACGGTGTTGGATGACGTGCGCGTCGGCGATGTGGTCGAACTTGCTTTTACTATTGAAGGCGAGAACCCGTTGAACCGCGGCAAGTACAGCAAGATCTATCTTGTGCAATGCGAAGCACTCATCGTCCGCAACGTGTTGCGACTGGTTTATTCAGCAGATCGAAAACTTGCGTTTAAAGCAGAAAACGGTGCACGTGAGCCAATCATCACGACGGTTAACGGCGTAAGCGAATTGTGGTATGAAGACCAGAATGTCCCCGGCAGAAGGATCGAAGGGGAGGATGTGCCTGACGACTACGAGCCACGTCAGCATTTAGATGTCAGCGACTTTGGCAATTGGTCTGAAGTGGCAAAGTGGGCGCTGCCCGTCTTTGAAACTGCCCCACCATCTTCGGCTGAATTCGCTGCGGAGATCGTCAAGCTGCGCGCGATCGGTGATGCGGAGCACCGCGCGGTCGCCGCTGTGCAGTTTGTCCAAAACGAAATTCGTTATGTGAGACTCGGAATGTGGTTTGCCGCGCGGCCGCTTAGCTCTCCTGACGAGACTTTGCGACGTGGATTCGCTAACCATTTCGACAAGACGTTGCTATTGCTGACGCCGCTGCGTGGCGTTGGTATTGAGGCTACGCCGGCATTAGTTAGTGCGTCGTTTCGGCAACACATCCGCGAGCTACTTCCATCAGCGGATATTCTTGATCACGTGATAGTGCAAGTGCGGCTGCGTCAAAGCACGTACTGGGTGAACGCCGCCGCAACCGATCAACGCGGGCCGCTGTCGCAGATGTACGTCCGCAGCTATGGCTATGGTTTGGTGTTACGCCAGGGCACGGATGCATTGACGCGGATTGAACAAGCGCCGGGATCGTTTCCAGTCAGGAAGATTGTCGAAAATTACCGTGTGCCTCCTCCGGATGAGACCGCTGAGTTGGAAGTAATTTCCGAGTATCGCGGCTTGGCCGCCGATCGCACTCGAAGCTTTTTCAGAGAGAACTCCCGTGAGGAAATTCCAAAAACAGTATTTGGAATTCTACAACCGCAGATTTCCCGACGCGAAAGCACTAAAGCCGCCGGGTACGAAGAGGTGGCCGGTGAGAATGCCTGTCGAGTTACAGAGTGGTACGTGATTCCTGGGATATGGCAGCTCAATGCTGACAAGAATCAGTATTCCCTGACGTTTGAACCTGCAGAGATCTATTCTGCGTTGGGATCC
>JBEDUS010000245.1:0-4638 GCA_040414975.1 Candidatus Udaeobacter sp. | reverse complement strand
CTTGAATTCTTTTCAAATTGGAACAATGATCCCGCGACCGCGACGCATATTGCCAGTCTGCTTGTGCTTCCATCTCCCGCCTTGTTCTACGGTAACTGCGAAACTAAGTTCCCAAAAAAGCTGTTCTCAAGCATATCCATTGCTGCAAATGGATAAATTCTTTAGAGAAATGACTGCGCGGGGCTCCACGGTGCGGAGAGGCGACTATTGGAGGCCGTGCTTAATTTCATGCACCTGTTCGGGTTAGTCCGTCCCGCCAGTCCTTTGCGCCACACGCATCGATGAGCGTCCTCGGCTCTTGATATCTTTGCTGCACCAAATCGCGATTCGCGTCTACGACGAGAAAGGCGGACGCGCCAGACATGAAAGGCTCCAACCCGACATCGACGCGCCCGCCACGGATGCTTGAAGCGCGACGGGTTGCCAAGGTTTTATCAGCTGTGTCCAGTAGAATCGCTTTTCGCCGCATCCTTTTGGAATATGGCGCATAGCCCTTTGCGATAGAAACTCAGTTTAAATCCGTATTCGTTCGCGAACTGTTCGATCTTGTGTTTTCGATTTTCCTCGTTTAACGGCCACAGACGCTGCAATTCATTCTCGTAAATTGCACAGTGTCCGATCTCCGCAGTTTGCGTTTTCAATTCGCGCTTGATTTGCTGCGCTAGAGTTTTCATGCCGGGGCGGACAACGGCGGACGCGCCGGAACTATGAAAACACGAAATCATTCTCGACGCGCCCGCGTGAATACCTACCCCACCAGTCTGCCAAACTTTTAGTCCAACGCAAACTCGCGGGGTCTTTCGCAATAACCTCTACGCGCGCGTAGATGTGACATAAAAAAGAATTGTTTGCTCAAGCCTGAATCCGCCAAGGCCGACCTACCCCTGCTAGCCGCGAGACCGCGCGGCCAGCACCGGGGTCTTTCGCTACAACGCCTATGCGCGCATGCGCGCGAGGGAAAACCTAAAAAAGAATTGTTTGCCGAAGCCTGAATCCTCAAAGCCACCTACCCCTCCACCAGGCCGTGACGCACGTCGTGCTCCGGAACTTCTGCCAACCTCAATGACGTCACTTTCGCTAGCGACTCTTTGACAGGTATTGCAGTTGGCAATGGCGGCATTATTCTGCGAACCACGCCTGCTCTTACACCTACTTCAACGTCGAGAGTAACACCGAGACCACGCCCGACGCCGCCATGAAGCAAGCCGCCCGTGGTTTATCTCGGTCTCGCTTTAGTGCTGGCGGGGCGGTGGTGATTGTTCCAGTAAGATTGTGACGGGGATTACTTCCGGGCGGATTTCGCCGCCGCGGCTTGTGCTTTGTCGTACGCACCCTCACCTTCTTGGACATAGCAGCGGGTGAAGAAACGATCGTGGTACTTATCCCACCCCTGCGCAAAAAGAAATTCGTGTGCTTGGAATCGACTGTAGTTGGCTTCGGCCCCCATTTGGCTGCGGGCGCTGTTGTGGAACCAAAAAAGAGAAACTTACTTTTTCATAAGCTGATGCCGGAATTAAGAAGAAATTGCGCAAAAGGATTTTGCTCTACAACGAAACTCGCTTGACATCTATTTGATGTCCAATTATTGGACAACGAGATGCGAGGCGATTTCCGGTCAGCACTGCAGGAACTCGGCCTGTTGCCAGCCGAAGCACACGTCTATTTCGCGTTGGTTCGCAACGGCGCCCTCAGTGGAACGGCGGTCGCCAGCGTAACCGGGTATCCCCGCAGTAGCGTGTATTTGACGCTGAACTCGCTTCTCCACAAAGGGCTCATCGAAGGCGGGCCCGGCCATGGGAGCCGCTTTTTCGTTGTTCCGCCTGACAAAGCGCTCCCCTCGCTGATCATGCAAGAAAAGGAGGCAATCGCTGAGCGTGAAAAGATTGCAGCCGACCTTGGACGGCGGCTTTCTTCGTTGCTGGAGCCTACCGAAACCACGCCGGACAAGCTGATCCAAGTCATTCGGAGTCCACGCGGCGTTGCCGAACGTTATGAGCGGCTACAGCTTGAGGCCAAGCGATCAAGCGAAGTCTTTGTTAAGGCACCGTTTTTTGTTGCTCCAGGTAATCCCGTCCAGGAAAAAGCTAGCCGACAGGGCGTCCGCGTTCGTGCTATTTACGAGCGAGCGGTCCTCGAGGTCGCTGCGGTCAAGCCGTATCTGGCACTGTGGGTTGCCCAAGGGGAACAAGTGCGGATTTATGATGGCCAGTTGCCGCACAAGCTCGCGATTTTCGATCGGAAGCGTGCCCTCGTCCACCTAACGATGCCCGGAGATCAGATGCGGACACTTTATATCGACCATCCCGAATTGGCGGTCAGCCTCGGTATTGCTTTTAATTCGCTTTGGGAGCGCTCGAAACCGCTGGAGAACGTTGATCATGGAGAGTCTTCTGCCGATTCGATCGCAGCTGGCAGGCGAAGGCGCAGGCGAAAGGGTCAGGCAAGGAGCCTCAGAAAATGAGAAGACAAATCCAAATCGCCCGCGCGTTCGCGCCCTCTTTGTTGAAGCCTCAGAAAGTGTTCTTACCAGGTGTTTGTTCTAAGAAGTTCAGGAGCTAGTAAAAATGAAAAAATCCACCTCTAAGTCTGCGTTCTTTAATCTACGCGTTTTACTTAGTCTCATCGGGGTTTTGGCTGGCGTGTTTCTGGCGTTCTTCGCTACGTCGGCCCAAATAAAAAGACCGGAACACTCAATCAAGTCCAAATTACCCTTTGGTGTGCAGCAGCAATGGGTTGCAGTCTACAATGGAGGATATGGCTCTGATATTGCCTATGCCATTGCCGTCGATGGCTCAGGCAATGTCTACGTAACGGGATTTAGCGTCGGCTCAGGGAGGTGCAACTTCGCTTGTAATGATTACGCTACGATCAAGTATGACCCATCGGGCAACCAACTGTGGGTCGCGCGCTACAACGGGCCGGCGAATGATGATGATCATGCCAATGCCATCGCTGTTGATGCATCGGGCAATGTCTATGTTACGGGAGCGAGCATCGGTACAACATGGCCTGATTACGATTACGCTACGATTAAGTACGACGCGTCGGGCAACCAACTGTGGGTCGCACGTTACAACGGGCCGGGTAACAGCTTTGACTCTGCTAGTGCCATCGCAGTTGATGCCTCCGGGAATGTCTATGTTACTGGAGCGAGTACCGGCTCGGGCACTGGTTTTGATTACGCGACGATCAAGTACGACAGTTCCGGACAGCAGCAGTGGGTGGCCCGGTATAATGGACCAGGCAATGGTGAGGACGAAGCGGTTGGCATTGCAGTTGATGTTTCCGGCAATGTCTATGTTACGGGATATAGCGCCGGCTTAGGCACTGGTCTTTCTGATTACGCTACGATCAAATACGACGCATCGGGCAACCAACTGTGGGTCGCCCGCTACAATGGACCGGGGAATGGAACAGACCAAGCTAATGCCATTGCCATTGACGCCTCGGGCAATGTCTATGCAACGGGATTCAGTGACGGCGGACCGGGTACTGGTTTTGATTACGCCACGGTAAAGTACGATAATTCCGGACAGCAACTGTGGGTCGCACGCTACAACGGACCGGGGAATGATGATGACGAAGCCTACGCCATCGCTGTTGATGCCTCAGGCAATGTTTATGTGACTGGACTTAGCGTCGGCTCAGGCACACAAGAAGATTACGCCACGATCAAGTACGACAGTTCCGGACAGCAGCAGTGGGTCGCACGCTACAACGGACCGGCGAATTTGAATGACGACGCCAGAGCCATCGGTCTTGACGCCTCGGGCAATGTCTACGTTACGGGATTCAGTGTCGGCTTGGGGACTGGTTTTGATTACGCGACGGTCAAGTACGACAGTTCCGGACAGCAGCAGTGGGTTGTCCGCTACGATGGGCCGGCGAGTCTTGATGACCAAGCGTACGCCATTGCTGTTGACGTCTCAGGGAATGTCTGTGTCACAGGATATAGCACCGTCAATGCAAACACTGGACAGACCGATTACACCACCATCAAGTACTCTCAAGCTTCTTCTCCCACCCCGACGCCTACAGCTACCCCCAGGCCTACACCAACACCGCGACCTCGCCCGACTCCGCTGCCTCGGCCGTAGCAATGGTTCATCAGTGATTACTGCACACTCATGTTTTCGGCGTTTGATATGGGCTCCATTTTGCAAAGGGGTTGCGATACTTACCACGCACGCTAGTGGAAATCTTAATGAAACAACCCGATAGTAGTTTTCCGTGTGATCTAAAACGAAAGATGCATTGGGTATCACAGCATTCAGTGAAGGACTCCAGACTGGGGAGTGGCCTCTCTTGCCACCTGTGATAGCATGATCGCAGGATTCTGCGGTTCAAAGCCGTCAGTGAAATAGCGTTATGAAAGAAATCTCCGCGCTTCAATCTGGGTTTTTTATTCCACGGATCTTGCTTGCCTTTGTTGTATGTTCGGTCGGTGTTCTTCTGGCAATGCTTAGTTTCGCCGCGAATCCACCGATCGGAATGAGAGGCAACTCTGGCAACTCGACCGGGGGTTCGCTTTTTGTTGATAACCATGCCGTCCAATTCAAGGGCAAGACCGCGGCTACGACGGCGAGCATGCTGCTGACTCCAACGGGACCTCGCTGGTTGATCGTGAAATCGCCGGAC
>JBEDUS010000244.1:0-12584 GCA_040414975.1 Candidatus Udaeobacter sp. | reverse complement strand
TGCCTACCCTTCGCTCTGAATGGGCTTGCCGTCTTGCCGCCTTTTACGGGATACTTCCCTCTTTGGAGGCAGAAATAGATTGCAAGTTGCAGTCTAATTCTAGTTAGAAGGTGAACCGATCTGTCATATTTGCGCTGATTATCGGACTAGCCGGCGTTGCTCAGGCCAACGACAACTCCATTGAAGTCACGCTTGAACCGACGGCTCCCGAGGATCAGCAGGGTTCACAACTTAGATTATTCGAAAAGTGGCGCCGTAAACCTGCGCCTCAAGAGGTGAATTCGGATGGCAATGTTGCGCAATGGAGCTTTAAATTCGATTACGTTGCCTCAGATAAGCGGTTAGGCAGCGCTGCCGACACGGCTGCTATTAAAGCACTTGTCCCCGCCACGACATCGCCCACGATCCGGTGGGTATCGAAATCTCTTGTCGTTGTTGCGGCCGCTTGCCACTCCAATGTCAGCTGGCGTTGTCTTTACGTGGTTGAAAAGCATGGTTCAAAATGGAAGCTCACCCATCATTATTATTATCCGCCTCGTATTCATACCTTCTAACCAACCGATGAAGCCAACGGCCCCGTTGCGATGGAAGTTCAGTGCGCTTGCCACGACACCCTGCCGTGGCTTATCTCCGTCTGGTTAGACGTAACGCAGCACGCGCTACTTCCTCATCATCGCAGGGGCATTTGTGTTGGGCGGCTATAGCGTCTTCGGCCTGCATCACTACTCGCTTCTGCAGAGTCGCACCAAGAGTATCTGGATCCGCCTCGTCTTTTTTATTGTCCTGATAGCACTCTTCATCTTCTTGCCTATGATCGGATTTATGTTCTTGCTCGGCGTTGGTCCCGTTCCCCCCACAGTAGGCGGTCGGATTGCATGGTTTCTAACCGTTTTCTTTGCTTGGATCGGCACAGTTTGGTTTTACCTCATCAAGAATTGGGCGGTTTTTGCCCGTCGCCTAGGTGGCCCTAACGCATCCTCAGGTATGTCCCCCCGCGTCTAACCACTCGATGAAGCCAACGGCCCCACTGCGAAGTAAGTTCAGCGCGTTTGCCACGACACCCTGCCGTGGCTTATCTCTATCTCGTTAGGCTGCCATGCCTCGGGGCTATTTCCTTCGTCTGATCGACCAGGTCGCGATTATGCTGGCTCAGATCGCCGGCCGAGAAGTAGCCGGCGACAACAGCGGTGCCAAGGCAGAGCTGAATGCTCAGTGTCGGCAGACCATTGGCTTAGACGTTTCACAAGTGCAGCACATGTCGCCGGAGACACTGGTGCAGCTGCTGAATACCGCTGCTGGTTTGCGGCAGGCACGTGCGATAATGCTGTCAGAGCTACTGCTGAAGGACGCGGAGATGCACCCTGAAGACGTGTCTCGCGTATCCCTTGATCGGCTCCATGCGTTTTGCCTCATCGCCGATGTGGTCGATTCGTTGGATGTTGATGATCAGCAGATATATCGGACAAAGCTAAAGCTTCTGCTTGATCAACTCCAGCCCTTGCAGGACAGCCCGTATATCGCGGCAAAGCTCAGAGAATATGATTCCCAGCGAAAGGCTTAACCAGTCGATGAAGCCAACGGCTCCATTGCGGAGCAAGTTCGGAGCGTTTGCCACAACACGCTGCCGTGGCTTATCTCTTTCTAGTTAGGCCTGCTTGACCGTGGCTACCTGTAAAACTTGCGGGACGAAATACAGCAAGTGGACTACGCCTGTGAGCGCAAGGGGCGTGTGTGGTGACTGCTTCGAAGTCGAGCTGAGTAACGAACCGAAAGCTGATCCGCAGGAAGATGTCTCGCCGGTGCCAATCGAGCCAACCACCGACATGGAAAAGCATGTCGTGCCAATTCGTTTACGCTCATTTATTCCGCGTAGCCGGTCGAAGGTTGTTTTCGCATTGGTTATGGCTTGCTATTCCGTTGCCCTCCTACACTTCGTGTCGGGGCATGGGCGTATGTAGCGCACGTCCGAAACCCACCTCGACAGTTCTACCTTCGTGGTGGATCCCATATTATTTCGCTTCTCATTATCGCTCCGCTCATCGAGTCGCTCATTTTGGTTGGCGTGTTTGAACTCGTGCGCCGAGCACGTGCTCCTGCAGTTGTTCAAGTATTCATCGCTGCATTATTTATTAGCGAGATGCACGTCTGGCCGTGGTGGCCGCACGCTGTAATCGTGATTCCAGCATGCTGCATTCAGGCTGCTTCTCATCTCTACTGGCGGGAGCGCGGGCCCTGGAAAGATGCCTTCTGGGTATTGGTTTCAATCCACGCTTTAACCAATGTCATTCCAGCTCTAAACGCTTTCGGCTACGTAACGCGGCATCTAACCAATCGATGAAGCCAACGGCCCCATTGCGATATAGCGCCAGCGAGCTTGCCACGTCACCATGCCGTGGCTTATCTCTTTCTAGTTAGAGTAAAATGCACTAAGCGAGAATTGCCTCAGAGGTCACGCGCAAGTTTCGGATGCAATCGACCACGCTAAGCAGCGCAGCCGCGCATGATGCTGTGATCAGCGTTTACGATGCGGCTGGCAAACTGATAGAACTGCACCGACACAACGGCGATTTCAAGGAGCCGTAGCGCAATTTCGCGACAGCTTTACAAATGAGACGCCCTAGTTGCATTCACTAGGTACGCGTTGGGTAAGGTTTGCATTAAGGAAAAAATAGAATGGCCATGCCCGCTCAGGACTCATGCGCTGCGAACCTTGATGAAAGATAAAATGCGAAAAATTATGAAACTATCCATCGAAACTAAAGTGGCCGCTGCTGTAGCAGCGGGTTTTATGGCGCTAACGGCAGGAGCGATAGGCCAAAGCCAGAGTTCGGGACAGCAACCTAGCCAGTACGCTCCTCCGGCGACTACCCCCTCTGTTAACACGCAGATGGGCCAGCGGGGATCCAACGATTCGTCCAACGCGAACCAGAGCGGGCAAACGACCAATAACGAGAGTGCCCCATCAAACAGGCCGAAGAGAATCACGAAGCACAGAACCAAAACGGTAATCAAACATCGCCCTCAACGGACACAGCAGAAGCAGGATACACAGACCAAGGAACCGGCTACCAATCCAGGCGAGTGAGCATGCCGCAGCCCAGCCAGCGCAGCAAAAACTGTAGGAACTTTGCCGTATGACACGTTCCGGGTGACATTCAGCGGAATCGAGAGAACCCAGGCTGCCGCTCGATCGCCTGACGCCGGGCTGTCAGGCCCCAAGATGTGACTGGCGACAAACCCGGCGTTGTTGTCGCGTTGAGGTACCGGCAAAACCGCAATGGTGCGAGCTTCGCAAAATTGGTTGTGCTATGTCTTAGTGGCTGCGGCGAGCGATGGTCGAAGGCACGAATCGCAGAGACGATGCATCGTGGCGACATCGTGTGTCAGGCGGTCGAAGTGTATCGCGCAAAAACCGGAAACTATCCCTTTCAACTAACCGACCTGCAGCCACAGTTTCTCCGGCACGTCCCGAAGCCAACCGCTGGAGCGAAGGATTGGGGTTATCTAGTTATCGACCACGGCACCAATTACTGGCTTTGTGTCATCGGATCGGAGTGGGGACCGCAGCTTAATAGGTACGCCCATGGAGAATGGCATTACATGCACGGGGAAAACGAGTGAATACATCTAACCATGCGCCAACCACTGGCCGTTGTGAAGAGTAGCTTTGACATGACTTCAATATTAAAATCCGCAGTAAAGCTCGCTTCGGCCAGCGGTGGCTGAGCTTTTTCTCGTTAGGCGAATATCTCACAGATCAACCGATCCAATGCGCGGATTGGGTTCATCGTCGACTTGTTGACGCAGATCAGACACCAGCTTAGCGCCTTTAATAGTCCGGGGCAGTGGTTGCCGCGGGCATTAAACGGCACGGTGTTTCCATGCCTCAAGGACTTCTTTTTCCTTTGCCGGTGACCAGAGAGTCGAAGGCTTCAGTTGTCCGGAACGGAAATCCAACAAGCAGTCGTAAGCGGTTTCTTCGAATGGACGTAATTCCCATCCGGAACGAAACGCTTTCTCACTACTCACCCTGCATAATCCTTGGTCCCGCGCTTCGGGCGACCACGAGGGGAAATAGCCGGCACGCGTATTTAGAACACTGTCCAGCTCCAGGCTGTGCTCGTGGAGAAACTGCTGCGGGATCCAGGTGAGAGTGGCGTCGGAACGCGTGGCGGCTTTGCATGCTTCCAGATAATCCCTGAACGTCAGCAGCTTTCCTGTAAGGTTAAACGTTCCATAGAGTGATTTCGTAATCGCAAGTGCGAGAAAGCGTGCCACGTCCTTAACGTCGACCATTTGGAAAGTATCGTGGCCATCGCCCGGGCCGATGTGCTCGCCGCCTTCCTGCATTCGCAAGAGCCACGTCAGCAGATTGCCTGGATTTGAGTCGTCGCCATGACCTTTGATTCTGGTCGGCCGAACGATTGTGAGTCCTTCGCCGATAATCCGGTGAAGTCGCCGTTCGCTCTCGGCCTTGTTCCGATTGTATTGTGGCGCCCGTTCATCATTCCATGGTTGACTTGGCGCATCCTCAGTGATCACGTCCGGCTTTGCGAACAGCTTGCGATCATACACGCCAACCGAAGAGACAAACAGGAATGGTTGGTTCGATTTTTGAGAAGTTCCGCTGCGGATGCCACGATCTCGGGTTCGTTAGGCCATATATCGATGACTACGTCAAAATGCCGATGCTCTAGAGCGGAGAGATCTTGATCCCTCGGGTCAGTGCTGCGAAATCCTTTTAATTTTTCGACGTGCGGAAACAATTCCGGATCACGCACTCCGCGGTTGAAAAGCGTGACTGTGTGACCATCAACGAGCAACGCATCGACCACCGCCGGGCCCACGAAGTTTGTGCCGCCAAAAACAAGAACACGTTTTGGGGTGCTTGCGAACACACTCTGAATCAATCCGCGTGACAACAAAAGCCCCAGTGAAGATGCCGCCAAAGTTCGAATAAACCGTCTACGATCCATAGCTTGGAACCTACAAACGGAAAAAGACCGTGTCTTGAACGACCGTAACGCTTTGAATGCGGTTAACGCAGCCGTGAGACAGCCCGATATTTGGCCGGGCTCAGCCCGGTGAGCCGCTTGAATGTGCGACACATATGGCTTTGATCTGAAAAGCCGGCTGCGCTGGCGATCTCCGCTAAAGATATATCAGACCGCACAAGTTCGCGGGTTACATATTCCACTAGCAGTCGGCGCAGGTATTCACCCAGAGTCATGCCATAGTGCCGGTGGAATTCGCGAGCTAACCGGACCGGGTGAGCTCCAACGATGTTGGCTACAAATGAGAGACCCAAAGGTTCCGCGAAACGTGCCCGCGCAATTTCGTCCGCGTGTCGGAGCCAGCGTGGCAGATTGCGGTCCTCCTTGTTAAGCAGCTCACGTGAGGACTCGCCCAGTATTTCGAGCGCCAAACCTTCGATTACCACGGGCGAAAGCTCGTCCCCATGTTTAAATTCTTTGTAGAGCCGGACCAGGAGCGGGCTCAGTGTGCCTCCTTTAAAATACATTGATGCGTTCAGAATCGGCGCCGATTCAGGTAAATTCTCTAACCGATCTGAAGTGAACTCCACCATAAAGGAGCGCATCCCCTGCCGGTGCACGCGCAGCGAATGTTCTTCGTGTGCGGGAAGATATTCCAGTGTCGGTGGCTCGTAGACGCGAGTCTTCCCCGCGTAAGTTTCGGTGCAGCCGCCGGCAATAGCCACACAGAAACTCGCTCTTGAATGGACGTGCTTGCACACCTTGAAATCTGGAGGGAAAACGGCCTCGCTCAGAAAAAAGCCGGCCATCTCACACCGGTTCATGATCGGTTCAACAGGCGCCATCATTAAATGCTACAGATCCGCACTGAAACAACGAACCACGCCTCCGCAGTTGTCCGAAAGAATCTGACAGCTCGAACGCACGATTGCTCGATTAAAAAGACACCGTCCGGTGGTTTGCTGGAGACACGCGAAAGAGCCTAACGAGCGACCTCAACGGAAACCACACCCCAATAGAGGTGTAACTCACAAAATGAGACCGCGTATTTCGGTTGAGAAATGCGCAGTTGCGAAGTAGCTCAAGAGCATACGGGAAAGCCGTCGAACGCAGTCAGAAAATGCACAGCGGGGGTGGTGTCAGCGTCGGCCCTCCCTGGGATGGTAGAAAGCCTTTTTGAAAAAAATGTGCCACGGAGTGCGGATCAGCGAAGTTGAGAGTTGAGGTACACGCGCACGCTATCAACAGAGAACAGTCGCTTGCCACGCTTTGCGCCGCGGCACCGCAAGGAGACGCCCTTGATCAGCCCATCTGACAAGAGTCGATACGCAAGGCTCCGTTTTATTCCAAAGCCTCGCCGTAGACCGTCTGGGTCAACAAATTCCGGGTCCATCGGTGCGGCTGCTACCGTTCGAGTTGTTCCATCCATGTTTATCAATGTACGACCCCTAAAGAATTTTGTGCAAATTTGCCAGGCGTAGAGTGGGTAACATTGGCCCCTGCCCCGCAAACGCGTGAGTTCGAATCTCACCCCCCTCCGCGCTTTGATTCTTGCTGTTTCTCTTTCTCTTGCTCCCTGACTTAAAAAGCGCGGTGTCGATATTGATCGGTGATTGGCGGGTTCGCGCGCCCGAAGAATCGCCAAACGACGGCCGCACAAACAATCCCCAGCAGTGCCGCGCACAAAACATCGGACAAGTAATGCGCGCCAAGGTACATTCGGGAAAACCCAATCAGAACCGGGATGGCCAGACAGGCGAAACCGACGCGGCGGCGCACAAAAATCAAAACACCAAAAAACGCCGTCGATGCGGCGACATGGCCGGATGGAAACGCGTGATATTTTGTGCTGAAGCGCGGACCACCCCAGCGCAGCTCCGATTTTACCGATGGGCGAGCGCGCGGAATCGCGCGCTTGATGACGGTACCGGCAACGCCTGCGATCGCCAACGCCACCATCATCGACAGAAAAATGCGCATCCATCTTTTGCTGTTGCGCCACCAGGCGATCCCGAAAAGAACCAATCCGAGCACAAGATGCGGCGGCCAATCCCCATAGAAACTGACGTTGCGCATGAGATTGCGTAGCGCTGGGTTTTGATGTTGCGTCAGAAAATGGCGCACCGTGTCGTCGAAATGGAACGCAGCTGCAATTGCTATCGCCGCGACGACGATCCCGATCAGGCAGTAAAAAACGGCGGCGCGCTTCACAATAAAGTTCCCGTCAGTTTTAGCGGGCGTTATTTTGAGCGCGCTCTTGAAATCCGCAATACGTAATTCTGTTCTCCTGTTTTTCGGCGCGGTCCTCTTTCACCTGCCCGGCACGTGGAGCTTGCCATTGATCGATCGCGACGAGCCGCGTTTCGCGGAAGCATCGCGAGAAATGATTCAGCGCGCAGATTACGTCGTTCCTTATTTCAATAATCAGCTGCGACTCGATAAGCCTCCCCTCGCGTATTGGGCACAGGTCGCAAGTTATCGCATCTTTGGTGAGAACGATTTCAGCGCACGTTTTCCATCCGCGATCGCAGCAGCCCTAACCGCATTAGTGATTCTTGGGTGGGGCTGCCGCATTGATGGCGCCGGACTTGGATGGTGGGCGGCAATTATTTTCACGCTTTCGCTACAGACTTTTGTTCATGCAAAAGCCGCGGTCGCCGATATGTGGCTCGTCTTGTTTATGACGCTCGCCCATTGGGCGGGATACCAATTGATTCGTTTTCCCCAACGGCAGCAAAGCATTCGAGCCGCTCCCAATTCAACCATTCAACGATTTGACGATTTAGCGATTCGTCATTCATCCTGTTGGTGGTGGATTTTCTATCTCTCGCTAGCCTGTGGTTTTTTGGCGAAAGGGCCGATCGCGTGGACACCCCTGCTTACTGTTGGGGTAACAATTTACTTCGAGCGAAATTGGCGGTTGGCTCGGCGTTTCAAATTCCTGCGTGGAGCCTTGTTGATGCTCGCAGTTGTCGCGCTGTGGGGAATTCCAGCCTTGATTCGCACTCGCGGCGAATTCTTCGCTGTTGGGATTGGACGCCACGTGATCGGTCGGTCACTTGCTACAATGGAAGGACATGGGGCGAGTTCGTTTGGGATGTACCTGTTGCTCCTACCATTCTATTTCGTAGCAGTCTTTGTCAGTTTCTTTCCCTGGTCGATCAAGGTGCCATGGTTGATTCGAAGATTATTGCGAAAGGAAGCCGGGGACGCCGATCCCGGCTACAGCGGAAGCGACATCGATAATTATCTTCTTACAGGCATCGGGATCATCTTTGTGATCTTCACCCTGGTCGCCACGAAGCTACCACATTACACTCTGCCAGCTTTTCCGCTGCTTGCGCTTCTACTCGCGCGCCACTGGCAGATGGCAGCGGCCGCTACGAATCACAGCACTTTGTTCAGAACCATCGCTTTCAGCGCTGCGTGTGTCTGGGTCGCGATCGCTTTGGTAGTTCCCCCGTTCGTCGCGAGGTTTTTTCCCGGGTATCAGCTTTTTCGAGAATCACGCGCGCATTTGCAACCGACCACGCAATTTGCCTCGGTTGAGTTCGAGGAACCGAGCGTTGTCTGGTATTTTCGCAGTCGCGTGCAAAGCTTTCTCACCCGGCTCAACAGAAAGAACGCAATCGATTTCATGTCGAAGCCCGGTTCGCGTTTCGTAATTCTGCCAACTTCACTTGCCCAGACGGTTTTTCCGAATCATCCCGAAAGTTGGCAATCCTTTTCCACGCGTGGTTTCAACATTGCCAAAGGTAAACAGGTTGATCTCACCCTCGTGCTAAAATCGGAGTGACTCATTGAAGCCTCTTCCCATTCTGTCATGTTGAGCGAGGCAAAACATCTCTGGCTACCGAGTTGCGCCATATGAGACTCAAGAAATAATCAGAGATTCTTCGCTTCGTTCAGAATGACAACGAAGGCGTCGCTTTAACGATTAGAGATGATTACCTTTCTCGATGGCAAACTGGTGAGCGCCTTGCCTACCCACGCAATCGTCGATGTTGGCGGGGTTGGTTACGAAGTTCTTATCCCGCTTTCGAGCTACGACCGGCTTCCGGAGCCGGGCCAGTCCATTCGCATTCTTACGCATCTGGCTGTTCGCGAGGATGCGCATGTGCTTTACGGATTCATGACGCCCGCGGAACGCGATCTTTTTCGTTTGCTCGTCAATAATGTCAGCGGCATCGGGCCGAAGCTGGCGCTCGCAGTGCTCAGTGGAATGAGCGTCAATAATTTCAAGGCCGCAGTCGTGAACTCCGATGTCGCAGCAATCTCAAAAATCAGCGGGCTGGGGAAAAAGACAGCCGAGAGAATTGTCCTGGAATTAAAAGATAAGCTCGGTGTCGCGGCGGCCTGGGAAGCAGCCAGTGCCGCGCATGCGCCCACACCCGAGGAGGAGCAAGCGAATGAGGCCGTGCTCGCGTTGATCGCACTTGGCTATAAACAGATCGATGCGCACAAAGCGGTGCGCGACCTCCAGGAGAAAGGCGAAGCGAAGTCAGCGGAAGAACTCGTTAAGCTGGCGCTGAAGAAAATGGCGGCTGGAAGATAAACGTCCAACACCCAATGTTCGAATTCAGTTCCTTCTATTCGGCGTTGGACGTTGGGCGTTGAGCGTTGGACGTTTGTTTAATGAGCCAAGTGCAAACCCAGGATGATAGACTAGCCGCCATTCGCGCGGCTTTCCCAAAGGAAGGCCTTTTCGCGGAAAAAAACTGGCCGCTCTCGCCTGATGCATTTTCGATCGAGAAAAAATTTCTCGCCGAATTGGAACAACTCGGACATCGGCTATTCGTCTTCCAGCGCGCCTGTAACCAGCTCTATCAGTTGAGCATTAAGGGCAAACAGCCGCCTTGGGTTGCGCGCTATCTCGATGCCGGTAAGCCAAAAGAACTGATTGAGTTTTCGAGGCGCAAGGAAATTCGCGACGATTTACCACGGGTGATTCGCCCAGATCTCATTCTGACCGAGAAAGGCTACATCATTGCCGAAATCGATTCTGTGCCAGGTGGAATTGGGCTGACCGGCTGGCTCAACCAAATCTATTCAACATTCGATAGCGATGTCGTGGGTGGGGCCGATGGAATGCTGGAGGGTTTTCGAACTGTTCTCCCAAATGGCGGTGACATCGTCATTTCCCAAGAGGCCGCGACGTATCGACCAGAAATGGAATGGATCGCCGCGCGGTTGAACCAGGCCAAGCAGGATATCGCGGCTTCTGGAAATCCTGTTGTAGCCGCCGGCGTTGACCGCGGCTCTTCCGACGCGACAACGTCGGCCGGGGTCACCGACCCCGGCTACAGCTGGCGCGTTAGGGCTGCTGAGAATTATGAGCCCCGGGACGGACGGGCAGTCTACCGTTTCTTCGAATTATTTGATCTGCCTAATATTCCTGGGATCGAGAATACGCTGCGAGCCGATGCAGAAGGCCGTATCACCATCACGCCACCAATCAAGCCGTATCTGGAAGAGAAAATGTGGTTCGCCCTTTTTTGGATTCAGCCGCTGCGCGAATACTGGCGACGCGAATTAGGCGAGAAATATTTCATCAAACTGCAGGAAGTGATTCCCTTCTCATGGCTGCTTGATCCAATGCCTTTGCCCCAACACGCGGTGATTCCGCGCTTGGAGATACATGATTGGCGCGAGGCGGCGAAGTTCAGCCAGAAAGATCGTGACCTTCTTTTGAAAGTGAGCGGCTTTTCGCCGCTTGGCTGGGGCAGCCGCGGCATCGCGCTGGGTGCCGATCTGCCGCATGCAGAATGGGAAAAACAAATCAACCATGCGCTTGAGACATTCGGCTCATCGCCGACGATCATGCAACGCTTTCACAAGGGCAGTCTGTTCGATCATCGGTATTGGAATCCTAATTCCGACGAGTTAGAGACGATGAAAGGCCGCGTTCGCCTTTGCCCATACTATTACGTCGAGGGCGATCGAGTGAAATTACGCGGCGCATTGGCCACCATTGCTCCAGCAGACAAAAAGTTTCTACACGGGATGAGTGACGCGATTCTGGTTCCGTCGAAAATCCAGTGATGTCCGGCAACACAGATTTTACGCGTGCAAATCAGCCGGCTTTCGCTCAGAAAGAAGCCATGAACATCACCAAAAACCTCGGAATGCTCTTGCTCGCGATCTATCTAATTCTTGTCGGAATCATTTCGCTCCTTCACTTTGCCATTCCGGGCATCGTAGTGGCACTCTTAGCGCTGGCTGCCGGCATTTTGATTCTCATCGGAAAGTAGCAAGGATAATCGCACTTGATTCTCGATTTCGGGGACCCCCTCGTTAACGAAGATAAGCCAACTGCGCTCCGCGCCATTGAATATAGACCGATTTTATTGCGAAACGGGAAACCGCTTGCGTTGTTGAAACAAAGCCACGTGCTCGTTAAAAACCTTAGCGTCTTGGGCTGAGATCCCTTTTACAGCCAAAGCTTGCTGCATACCGAACGGCGGAATCAAAGTCCCCGGTCTCCGCGTAAGCTGCCGTAAGCGTATCGATCATGTTCTCGTCCTTCCACGCCATGATGCTGCAAGCAGCCTTTGCATCTTTGACCGCTTGTTGGCCATTGCGGAATGATGAGTTTGGGCAAGTCGCCTCAAACCACGCCCGATCGCCTAACGCTCTGGCCAGAGTAACACTCCGCGGGTGCAGGGAAATGAGATAGTTAAACTCTTTCAGCGCTTCAGCGTATTTCCCAAGGCGCACGTTGATCTTCGCACGCAGGAGGGCGGCCTCGACGAAGCCCCGATATAGCCGAAGCGCCTCGTTACAATCCTGAATCGCAAGTTCGTATTTGCCCTGGCTGGCAAAAATCTCCGCGCGCATATAAAACGCCGGCCACAACTCGGGATCGGCGTGGAGAGCCGCATCTAAATTACGCGTTGCGGCGGCAATATTGCCCTTTTTCAGTTCTTCTCCGGCATCGGCGACGCGGTTCATCGCCGTTCGACGGCCCACGCCAGTCTCGACGACGATCGGAACGCTCCCGCGAACAGCCACCACGCTGGCGATGACTGCTATAAGAAGTGGAATTATTCTTGTGTACATAATTTGGTCTGTCTTGTAGGGGGCGATCTGTAATCGAAACGCAGTTATATGGCAAGCAAAGTTCACCCTCGTTCATTGCGGGGCCTCTCGCCTAAGCTGTGCGAGGTGTGAAACGCTCCAGCCAACAGTCCGATTCAATCGCGAATTTTTTCGGGGCAGCGCGCGTCGACGAATTGCCGGTAGCTACGCTGCGCAAAGTGACATGGCGGCTAATCCCATTTCTCTTTGTGCTTTACGTTATCGCCTGGCTGGACCGGGAGAACGTCGGTTTCGCGGGCTTGCAGATGAACGCCGATCTGAGGTTTAGCTCGACAGTGTTTGGTGTTGGCTCTGGTATTTTCTTTCTTGGTTATTGCCTCTTTGAGATTCCAAGCAATATCATCCTGGAACGCGTAGGAGCGCGGCTCTGGATCGCGCGCATCATGGTGACGTGGGGCCTGATTTCCGCCGGCCTGATGTTTGTGCGCACTCCTGCAGTCTTCTACCTGTTACGATTCTTTCTCGGCGTAGCTGAAGCCGGTTTTTTTCCCG
>JBEDUS010000243.1:0-7701 GCA_040414975.1 Candidatus Udaeobacter sp. | reverse complement strand
CGAGGTCCGCAGTTACTCCACGCAATGCTTCTTCAACGAATCTTTCTTCCTCCACAAAGAGCTCGGCCAGTTGTCGCGCGCTCAGTTTTTCCAGGTTCTCTGAGCGCGGATTGCGTTGTTCGGTAAGCGCAGCAGCCAGATTTTCGATTTCCGTTTCAGAAAGCTTTGGGTGAACCGTAACGGGATCGCGCGTTTCGGCTGCAAGCCATGCAGCGCCGAATTCGGGAGGTCGCTCGGCAATTGTCACACGAGCATCTGGCAAATTCCTTTTTAGTTGGCGTCGAAACGCGTGCGTGTAGATCGAGTCGCGGTAAAAGAGGCCGCCCATAAGCACGACTTTGGGCGCAAGCAGGTGCAGACGAGAGGCGACAGCCTCGGTGTATTTGCAGAGTACACGCGCGCCTTCTTCGACGATCTCGTTCACGCGTGCATCGCCACCGGCTGCGGCTTCTAATACGACCGGCGCCAGCATTGCGATTTCCATTTTGTCTGCCGTTTGCGCCCAGCGAACAAGTTCATCAAGATTGTTCAAGGAAAGCCCGTGCAGGATTTTCGCGGTGAATTGCATCTCGCCGCAATGCAGATCGTATTCGCGCAAGATCAGACGCAGCGCCTCAATGGCGAGAAAATAGCCGCCGCCAGTGTCGCCCAAAATGTGTCCCCACCCACCGGCTCTCTCGATTCGGTCGCCTCGCCGGCCGGTCACCGAAGAACCACTTCCCGCGTTAACGGCAATACCATCTCCATGATCGAGAGCCGCCGCGAGGCCGGAATCGCGATCGCTGCCGGTTACGATTTTCGCGCCCGGCCAAATGTCCCTGCTAATGAGTGCGAGCGCTCGGCGGTCTTCCTCGGTGCTGCAACCGGCAAGGAAAACTCCCGCGCGGTCGACCTGGTTTGGCAACTCAGCAAAGATTTCGCGCAAACGTTCCGGGGTTGTCAGGCGCAAATTAGACGGCGGCAGCTTTCCTTGATCGATAGTCGTCCATAGGGACGGGTCAGCTTCCTCGGGTGCCGGTCGTTCGACCAGTATCCACGCGGTTTTTGTTCCGCCTCCTTCGACACCGAGGATGCGCTCGACTGCGCTCACAGTATGAATTTAGGGCAAGCACTCCGCCCGCTGCGAGTTTGTTTTTCGGAAGGTAATTAGTGCAGCCTTATCGCACGAAATTAATGACGCGTTGAGGACAGCGCGTTCCATCTTTGCCGACATTTTGTCTGTCGGTATGATCCAATGATGGCCAGGGACGAAATGCAGGCGGCAAAGCAAATGGAGCACTTGCGAGACGAAATTCGCAAGCATGACCGGCTCTACTACGAAGAAGCTGCGCCGATTATTAGCGACCGCGATTACGATCGCCTCTACAAAGAACTCGTCGATCTCGAGACGCAGTTTCCCGATCTGGTTACGCCCGATTCGCCTACGCAGCGCGTCGGCGGGAAACCGCTAAAAGCATTCGAGCAAGTGCCGCATCTGGTTCCCATGCTTAGCCTCGACAACACATACTCGGAAGAGGAAGTGAAAAATTTTTATGCCCGCATCCAGCGGCTGTTGCCAAACGAACAAATCCCGGTGGTCATAGAGCCAAAAGTGGACGGCGTTGCGGTTTCGCTGATTTACGAAAACGGCAGGCTGCGTCAGGCAGCAACCCGGGGCGACGGAAACGTGGGCGACGACATCACTCAAAATATTCGAACAATCCGTGCGGTCCCCGAGCGCCTGCGCGGCGTTGCGCCGAAACTTCTCGAAGCGCGCGGTGAAGTTTACATGGATAAACATGGCTTCGAGAAATTAAACGACGAACGGCGCAAAGCCGGGCTCCCGCTGTTTGCTAACCCGCGCAACGCCGCGGCCGGTTCACTCAAGCAACTCGATCCGGCGGTCGTCGCGAAACGTCCCCTGGGCGTCGTATTGTATGGAACCGGCGCGACTGAGGGGATGGACGTCCATGTTCATTCGGAAATTTTTCCGGTGCTAAAGAAGTTGGGCCTGCCAGCAACCGAGCGCTGGTGGGTGGCTGAATCTGTTGACGAAATCCTCGATGCAATTCACCGGCTGGATGGCATCCGTCACAAATTCGCTTATCAGACGGACGGTGCAGTAGTAAAAGTGAATTCATTTGTCCAACGCGAGCGTCTTGGTTTCACAGCGAAATCGCCGCGTTGGGCAATCGCTTACAAATACGAGGCCGAGCGAGTAGAGACGCGTCTGAACGACATCGTGATTCAAGTCGGGCGCACCGGAATTCTCACGCCGGTCGCGATGCTGGAGCCCGTACTGGTAAGTGGAAGCACGGTCGGACGCGCCACGCTGCATAACGAGGACGAGATCAAACGCAAAGACATCCGTATCGGCGACACAGTGGTAATTGAAAAGGCGGGCGAAGTTATCCCGGCCGTTGTTGAAGTTGTTAAATCCAAACGACCGCGTGACGCGAAGCCTTTCGATTTCGCCAAACACATTCACGGCAAGTGCCCGGTGTGTGGCGGCCCGATTCGCCGCGACCCGCAATTCGTCGCCTGGCGCTGCGAGAATCTTCAGTGTCCGGCGCAAACGACCCGGCGCGTCGAATTTTTCGCAGCGCGCAGCGCGCTCGACATCGAAAGTATCGGCGGGATTGTGGCGGACAAACTGGTTGAACGCGGGCTTGTACGGGAGCCGCTCGATCTGTTTGAGCTAAGGACGGAACAGCTGGCCAAATTAAATCTCGGGACGGCTCAAGAGCCGCGCGTGTTCGGTGAAAAAAATGCAACGAAAGCGATCCGCGCAATCGAGCGCGCGCGGACTCTGCCTCTTTCGCGGTGGCTCTTTGCGCTTGCCATTCCTGAGGTTGGAAGAACAACAGCAGCGCAACTCGCCCGTTTTCACGAGACGATTGAAGACGTCGCCAGTTCGCAATTACTCCGGGATGTTTTGCAATATCACGAAAAGCGGGAACAAAGATCACGCGACGACGCGACGAAAGAAACAGCCGATCGGCTCATTCAAGCCGGTTTCGCAAAGCCATCCAAGAGCAAAGCCGAAAAAAATCGCGGTATTACCACGGAAGTCGGCCCTGTAGTTGCAAAAAGCGTCCTGGATTTTTTCGCCTCAGCAGCGGGAAAAAAAACTCGGCGTCAGATAAAAGGACTCGGCATTCATCCCAAGAGCGAAAAAGTCTCGGCAAAGAAGTCAGCGGAATTGCCGTTGGCTGGAAAGACATTTGTGCTCACCGGAACGTTGCCTTCGATGACGCGAGAAGAAGCGACAGAGAAAATCGAAGCGCTCGGCGGTCACGTCACGGGCAGCGTGAGCAGGAAAACCGATTACGTCCTCGCAGGCTCCGAACCAGGCAGCAAACTCGACAAGGCAAAAGAACTTGGCGTGCGCGTCATCGACGAATCCGCATTTCGCAAGATGCTGTGACTCGGTTGACCACCGCTATCCCGGCGGTCGGCTGAAAAAGAATCCTCTCATCGCGCTACGGCGACGGTGGCGTGTCGGATTCAAGCGAGAGCGGTATTGCCGGGTTCGTCCTGGGCGAGGCGGGAGAAGCAATTAACGGGCTGGCACGATGATTATCTGGATGAAGCTCCGCACGCACGTTAAAGTTCAGCTTCTGGTTGCCGCGCATTACCGTGACCGGGACAACATCACCGGCAGTAACATAGAATGAGGCATCGATCACATCCTCCGGTTTGGCAATTTTCTTCTGCCCGAGCTGCAGCAAAATGTCGCCCCGCTTCATCCCTGAATGAGCCGCCGGTGTGCCATCGACGATCTGCGTAATTTCCACTCGCGAACCTTCCGCTGGTTGGGCGGCCTCCAAAACCTGGCTCACTCCAATCCAGCCGTCGCGCACCTCGCCAAAGCGGACAAAATCGCTGCGGATTTTCTCTGCAGCCTCAATCGGCACCGCATAACACGCCGAATTATTCTCGATACCGGCCACTACGATGCCGACAACTTCTCCTTTCATGTTCAATAACGGCGAACCAGCTTCGCCACGCTGAGTCGGCACATTGGCTCGCAGATGGATCGTAGAAAAATATTGGCCAAGATATTTGCGATCCAATCCAGCGATCATGCCGAAATTCGGTGTCTCGGGTAAATCCAAAGGATATCCAATCGCGACGACCGGTGTCGCGACATCCATTTCTTGCGATTTGCCTACGGTCAGCGCCGGGGTGACAGCGTCGATCTTCAACATGGCGATTCCGCTCCGAAGGTCTTTCACCAGCTGGCGCGCGGGATATTTCCTGCCATTAAATTCGATCGTGAAGTCCTCCGCTTCGCCGCCCACTGTGTACGCTGTGTAAAGTGTGCCTGTTGGATCGATAAAAAAACCTGTACCGCAAATTGGACTGTGTTCATCCACACCGTGAATCTTGACCACTGCCCTGGCGGTACGATCAAAGACGTCCTTCACCTGATGACTGATCGCTGTTGCCGATGCTGCCTGGGTCATGGCATGCTCAAACATCTCTTTGGCCTTATCGTCGGTCGCCTTAGTGGGCTGCTCCTGTGCGAAGAGTAGGGTGGCGCCCGAGCAGAAAATCAGCGCGAATGCAGCTTTACAAGGCATAACGAGGCACAAACCCTTAGCGTGCCATACCAGACTTCGCAACCCGCCCGAGCCGAGTTGTCTCCTGCGCGTCCTAAAACCTGAAAGTCGGCTCATAACTCACGGGGACGCTATCGAGCACGTAGCGCGTCGGCACTGCGGCTCGGTGAGTCTGGGCGCTTTCATTATAACTGCGAAGCGGCTGCGTCCTGATCCGCACGATTCCAGGAGATGCAAGCGTCAATTCGTCTTCAGCCTTTGCCGGCGCTGATAAGATCGGCGGGCTCTGGAGAGCAACGCGAGTCGTCTCTGGTTGCTGATAAATCTTCAATGAAATCACTGCGGCACAGACCAGCACTGCTGCGACGGCAGCCGGGTAGGAGGCAAGAGTACGAACATCCAGACGGAACATGAGACCGTGAGCGCGTTCAAGACAGATGCGCCACAGTGGCTGACGAAGCATTTCATCGCGCTGGCGGCGGTGAAATTCATGCAAGAAGTTCTCGAAGTAGCCGGGCGGCGGTTGCTCGTAGCGCTTCAATCGAAGCAGCCTCGCAATTTCGTTATCGTCAAACTCTTTCATTTTCAGCGCGGATTAAGAAACAGGATTTTTCCGAAATTCGTCTAGATAATTCTGCAGCTGCCGATTCGCGTAGAAGAGCCTCGAACGTACCGTTCCTTCCGAAACGCGCAAGATTTTACTAATTTCTGCGTGGGGCATCCCCTGAATATGGAACATGGTAACCACGGCTCTGTGTTCATCAGACAATTTCATCATGGCCTCGTTCAATCTTCGCTGCAGCTCGGACAGGTCTGCTTCGCGTACAGGACTGCTCGTGGCTGTGCTTTGCAGGAACTCCTTGTCGTTTTGAATACTGGCATCGACATCATCCAGGCTCAGTTGAAAACGCCGGCCGCGTTTTTTGAGAAAATTGAGCGTCATGTTCACGGCAATGGAATGAATCCAGGTGTAAAAAGACGATTTGCCACGGAACCCACGGATCGCCCGGTAGGCTTTCGAGAAAATGTCTTGTAAAAGATCGTTCGTGTCCTCGTGGTTCGAGGTCATGTTGTAAACCAGGCCGTAAAGACGCGGAGTGTATTTGATCACCAGTTCATCGAAGGCGCTGGCATCGCCCGATTGCGTTCGCTTCACCAACTCCTGATCTGGATCGACCCGCGGCTGGTCCATTGTCTCGCGCCTAGACTTAGCACGAGCCTGGAGACCGGACGACAACAAATCAGAAATCCGTCGAGCTGGTAAGGCGAGTGCGGGATCCATTTCCAGTAGTGCAGTCGCTCACCGCCGATCGCGGATCGACATCAGCCAAAGCAGGTTCCCGAGCGCAGCAATGAACGCCGCAATGTAAGTGAGCGCAGCCGCGTTGAGTACCTTGTTCACGCCCACGACTTCCTCGCCCGGACGGATGATCCCCATCTGTTGCAAAATAATTTTTGCCCGCCGTGAGGCGTCGAATTCCACCGGCAAGGTGATCAACTGGAAGACGAGCAGCACCAGATAGCAATAGATGCCGAGCGTAATGAGGCCGGAAATTCTAAAGAAAAGCCCGCCAATAATAATAAACGGCAACAATTGCGAAGCGACCATCGTCACCGGCACGATCGCCATGCGCGCTTTCAGCGGCGCATACGCCTTCGCATGCTGAATGGCGTGACCGGTCTCGTGCGCAGCAATGCCTAGCGCCGCTACCGAAGGCGTGTTGTACACGCCGGTGGACAGGTGCAGCTTCTTGTCTCTTGGGTCGTAATGGTCCCCTAGAAAATCGTTCGTCTCTACAACATCGACATCGTGAATCTGGGCCGCCTGCAGAATTTCACGCGCGCACTCAGCGCCGGTGATATTCGAGCTGGCCCGCACTTCGCCCCATTTACGGAACGCGCTCGTGACGCGAATCTGCGCCCAAATACCAATGATCAATGGGACGCCGATATAAAGCAGCCAATGAGATCCAAAACCAAAACCGTATGGATACATATCGAGCTAATTTAACTTATCGAAGTCAGTTGTCACTTTACTGGCAGGAACAAATTAGACGCGCAAGCGCCGACTTTGTTCATTTCGTGGTAAGTACTTTTCCGCGATCCGGTTGGCAGAGCATACAACCCAAAATTGTCGGAAACAATCATCTACTCGCTGCCCAGCGCAGCACGCGGGTTTCGGGAAGCGGATCGGTTCAGGTCGAGTGCAAGCGCGCGCAGGATTTTCGCGTTCACGTCGCTCAGATCTCCAACTGTTTCGGAAACCGCGACAGAATTTTGCAACCTGTCTTCGTAACCAAAACCACGTCTTCTATCCGGACTCCGCCCAGCCCCGGGTAATACAGGCCGGGTTCGACGGTCACCACCTGTCGATCTCTTAGAACAACTTTCTGCAAACGCGGGTACTCGTGAATTTCCAGCCCGAGCCCATGCCCGGTGCCATGGAAGAATCCAACGCGCCGGCCTCTTCGCACCTCAGTCGGAAAGCCGCGCCTGGCGAAAAGATCCTGGATCGCCTTGTGAATCGTCATCCCATCAACTCCGGCCTTGATCCTTTTCAAAGCGAGTGCCTGACCGGCTTTTACTGTCTCCCAGAGCTTGCGCTGGGCTTCGCTCGCGCGTCCGCGCAAAACCGTGCGCGTCATATCGCCAAAATATCCAGTCTTCGCTTCACGTGGAAAAACATCGAGGATAATCAACGAGTCTGCGTAAAGCGGACCGTAGCCCCGCTCGTGGGGATCACATGCCTGGTCGCCGCCGGCGACAATCGTACCGGCTGGAACGCCGCCCGTACGCAAGATTGCAGAATCAATTTCGGCCCGGAGTATTTCGGAAGTCAGCGTTCTGTCGCCCCAGCGCAATCGTTTTCCAGTGCCAGGCTTCGACGCTTTCAAGATTTCAATTGCACGCTTGAGTCCGTGTTCCGTGATTCGCAAGGCTCGGCCAATCATTTCCACTTCCTTTTCCGATTTCGCTTCGCGCTGCGGCCAGAAAAATCCGTTCGTTGCACGGACACGGATTTTGTTTGCAGCGAGTTCTTCAGCGTATCGGAGCGCAAAATTTGCGGGGACCACTACAGATCTTACGCCTCGTTTTTTTAGGAAATATGCGAGGACTTTTTCATACGGCGGCGCCTTTTTTGATTTTCCCTGTACTT
>JBEDUS010000242.1:0-2455 GCA_040414975.1 Candidatus Udaeobacter sp. | reverse complement strand
AGATCATTGGCGCCGTGGCTTCGCTGCTCGCTGGCAAGGCGGCATCTTCATGGGCGTACCTCCCGATCCAACCGCGGTGGGAAAGACAGCGATTAATGGCGTCCAGGGCCCCGCAGGATGCCCTCCGAACCGTGACGCTTTCCGGCAGTGCTCAGGGTAACATGATTACTGTATTCAATTTATTCGCCTTGCCATTTACGTTTGCCTGGGAACACAGGAACGATCACGCAGAGGGTGCAAGGAAGCTTGGCGCAGCGGGCGCAGCCATCGCGAGCTCTCTCCTCACAATTTCCCGCAATGGCGTCCCGCTTGAGCAAGTCGCTAAAGCCGCGAGGCGATCCGCGCGATTGCCAACAAGTCCAACGCGATCGATGCCAAGGCGGCATGGGACAGCATCGAAGTAGGGTTGGTGAACAATCTTGATCTGATCCTTCGCAACGCTGATTTTCCCGTTCCGGTACACAAGGCTGCAGTCGAGTACAAAACAGCACTGCAGAGACTCCGCATACAACGTCGCTTGCTCGCCGAATACCAGGCAGTGGCCGATGCCCTTGACCGCGAGCAGGGGCCGTTCGTGCTGCAGCGTTGTGCGCAACTCCGCAAAAAAGGCTGAACTCCAAAAACTGCGAACCGAGATCAAGGACAGGGCCGAACTCGATTTGATCATTAGGATCGAGACGACGCTGCGCACCCAAATGGCAGTGACCTTGCGATCGACGACGATCCAGATGGCGTGCGCGACCGCAAGCAAGTTTTCCTGTTCGCCGAAGAGCGCTCCTTCGGCGATAAGACGCCGGCCTTCCCTGCCGGTTTGCCACGACGTCACCATTCATCGCTTCGCGGAATTTTGCCGCCGCCATTAGGTTAAAGACACCGATCAGCGAGAAATCCAGATATATAAATCCCGAAAACCATTTCTGCTTTTCCGTTTTGCAGTACTATCTCAGTCATCTTTTTGCCAACGGCCTCTTTAGCAGGGTCTGGTATTTCGTCCCAATCAGCCCTCAGGACAAAGGATTGCAAAGCTTTCCCTTCATCCGTCGGAGCGAAAACCCCATCGGCGAAGCATGATGAGATCTTTGTCTGTGCCTCGGCTATTTCTGCATGTCGCCAAAAATTGGCTTTTCATAGTCGACGAAATGTCTTCGCAGAAAAGTGTGATCCAGTCTTTGGTCCCACGAGTTTAAAATGCTCTTATGAGAGGAATTTCGATGCCTCCGTTTCCGGCGCCCACTCCAACGTACGGAGAGCTTGATTGGGCGTGGTAATCTTCTTCTATAACCTTGGTGAGAATTGCTGCAGGCCCATTAAAGTGGCTTGGAGTTGAACTTGTTTTTGGTCAGTGTTCCGTAAGAAGGCATCGAACCTGTCTTTATTCTTATTGAAAGCGCCTGTACGACTTGTGTTTGATGAGTTCTCCAACGGGACCACGCCCAGACACGCCGTCAGCTGGCAGGGATACATTTGACAGGAAAAGAGCTCGCCGGCCGTGTCGGTGTAGTGCTCGGCGATGCGCAGACCCGCAAGGTCATGGAGAACCTGAGGCGCACTCTGGCAGGCGCCGGAGTCCAGTTCGACATAGTCGTTTGCGTGCGGGTTCGGGAAACATGCGTCAGCTTTAGTACGGCTACCTGAACGAGGGCATCACGTCGCGTGCCCAATCGCGCATAAAGTGCGCCTTGTCGTGAAAGCGGACGTTCATCCAGAACTGGCGCGCGCCCGCATCGATCGCTGCCTCGAGCTTCCCGATGCAGTCACTTGGAGTACCTGCGATTGAGAAACGGTCGGCGAGGTAGTCAAGCAAACCGAGTTCCTTGATCAGCTCACGGTTCGCGCTGTCCGGTTTGTTGTGCTGATCGGAATTGTAGCGTTGACCAAGCTCGACCACCTTGTCCATGAGCTGCGCGGGTATATGCTTCCCCGTGGTGGTGAAGCGCGAGAGGTGGCTGCCGGCCGACGCTAGCGTCATGGCGATCTCGTCGACTGCTTTGTCACGATTGTCCGCCACGTTGGTCATTGGCAGCCACCACATGTCGATCTCATCGATGCTTCGATTGACGCGATCGCAGCCGATCCTCACCTGCTCAATCGAATCCTTGATAATCTCGGGCAGGAGTCCCGTGTTGATAACCACGCCATCGGCGAGCTCGCCCGCGAGCTGCAGCGTCTTGGGCCCGGAGGCAGCGATGTAGATCGGGATCGGGCCGCGAAACCAGGTCTGCTTGCATGAAACGCCGTTATACTGAGAGTGGCCTTGGAGCAACAACTCCCGGATCGTCCTAACATACGAGATCAGCTCTGTGTGGGTCGCCGGCCTAACGCCGATGTTGTCGACCGCACTGTCCCCGGTGCCGACCCCGATCATTGTCCGTCCCGGCGCAAGCTCCTCTATGGAGGCTGCAGCGGAGGCGGCAACCGCTGGATGACGTGTCTTTGGATTGATGACGCGCGAGCC
>JBEDUS010000241.1:0-6853 GCA_040414975.1 Candidatus Udaeobacter sp. | reverse complement strand
CGTGCCAGCGAGCGGACGAATCTCCACCGCGTCGCCGATCAACCGGACATGCATCTCCGGCGAACTCCCGACGAGAGCAAAATCATCTCCAAACTTAAGACAAACCATGTACGGCGAAGGATTGATGAAGCGCAGACATCGATAAAAGTCGAGCGGCTCGCCCCTGAACTCGCACTCAAATCGCTGCGACAAGACGACCTGGAAGATATCGCCAGCCCGAATGTATTCCTTGGCTCGTTCTACCGCGCGCTCGAATTCTTGAGGAGGAAAATTGCTGCGAGCTGGCTGCGTTCCGGAATCTGAAGATGGAACAAGCGGAAGATCTCCAGGTTTTGCAAGATTCCGCACGATGGCGTGGACCGAGTCAACCGCTCGCTCGTAGACTTTTTCGGGCGGGCCATCCTCAAGAAATGCGTTCACAACGATCTTCAGGGTGCGTAGCCGGTGATCGAAAACGAGAAGGCTGCTTGTAATCATGAAGACCGTCTCGGGCAATTGCAGTTCATCACGCTCTGCTATCGGAACCTTCGGTTCGAAGAAATGGATCGCTTCGTAGCCCAGGAAACCGACAGCGCCTCCGCTAAATCGTGGCAGTTCCGGACGTAAGACAAACTGATAGCGCGCCATCAACTTGCGGACCTCATCCAATGGGTCGCCTGACATTTCGACTCTACGCTCCACTCCCAATTCGACGATTTGCATCTCACGCCCATAGCTCTTTGTGACGATCCGCGGATCGAGCCCAACGAAGGAGAATCGTCCCGATACATCGTTCTTCTCAGTCGATTCAAACAGGAAACTATAACCGTCGCGGTCCAACTTCTTGAATGCCGAAACGGGCGTTTCGTTATCGGCGATACACTCAGCGAAAATCGGAACAACATTCCCGCGTCCCGCGAGTTCGCAAAACTCGTCCATCCCTGGGGTGATCTGTGCTTTCATGAACTTGGCGGATGGGCAAGAAACCGTGCGAGAATTTTCTTGCCGTCGTGTGTGAGAACCGATTCCGGATGAAATTGCACGCCGTACACCGGGAACTTGCGATGACGCAACGCCATGATTTCGCCGTCCTCACTTTCCGCGATAATCTCGAGACACCCGGGGAAAGAGTTTCGCTCGACGACCAGCGAGTGGTATCGACCTGCTTCAAACGGCGTGGGCAAACCGGTAAACAGCTCGTGGCCGTTGTGTCTGATTGTGGATGACTTCCCATGCATGAGACGGGACGCGGGCACGATTTTGCCGCCGTAGGCTTCGGCAATGCATTGATGTCCAAGGCAAACACCCAGCACGGGAATCCATTCGCCAAAGCAGAGGACGACGTCCTTGCTGATCCCCGCCTCGCGGGGCGTGCAGGGCCCCGGCGAGATACAGATATGTTTGGGCGCCAGCCCGGCGATTTCATCCAGCGAGATTTGGTCATTTCGCCTGATCATGAGCTCACAGCCAAGCTCGCCAAAATACTGGGCCAGGTTGTAAGTGAATGAGTCGTAGTTGTCGATCAAGAGGAGCATTGTTTTGACTCGTTAGGCGACTTTCGTTTGTATCCGACCCTGCTCAGCAACAGGAATGGTAACCTCGCGGATCGCACGAACTTCTCTGATAAGCTGCGCGTATTCCGAGGGTGTCAGAGCTTGCGCTCCGTCGGAAAGGGCGAGCTCTGGATGGTTATGCACTTCCACCATGAGCCCATCCGCTCCCACAGCCACTCCCGCTCGGGCGAGGGGGGTAACCATGTACGCGCTTCCCGTACCGTGTGACGGATCCACGATCACCGGCAAATGAGAAATTCGCCGGATCGCCGGCACGGAAGCAAGATCGAGCGTGTTACGCGTATGCTGGGTGAAAGTCCGAACGCCGCGCTCGCATAAGATTACATTGTAATTGCCCTCTGCCATAATGTATTCCGCTGCCAGCAACCATTCTTCGAGTGTTGCAGCCATCCCTCGCTTCAACAGCACCGGCAGTTGCGATCGGCCAGCTCGCCTCAGAAGTGAAAAGTTTTGCATGTTACGAGCGCCAATTTGAATGACATCGCCATACTGTTCGATCAGACCGATATGAGGCTCCTCGAGTGCCTCGGTGACGATCTTTAGTCCAAACGCGTTCCGGATCTCCGACATAATTTCCCAAGCCTTCTCTCCCAAACCTTGAAATGCGTATGGAGACGTCCGCGGCTTCCACACGCCACCACGAAAGAAGCGCGCGCCGCTTTGCTGCACCGCTTCCGCCACGGCGAATGCCTGATCGCGGCTTTCGACCGCGCACGGTCCCGCGATGATGGCGAGTTCATTTCCTCCGATGGTGGCGTTCCCAACTCGCACGACTGTTTTTTCGGGGCGCAAATCAAGCGTGATTAACTTGTACGGCTTGGTGACTCGGATGACTTCCGCAACGCCCGGCAGGTTTTCAAAACGTCTGCCGTCGATGGGCCCCTGGTTGCCGGTGATGCCGATGGCTGTTCGCGTTGCGCCGGGCATCGGATGAGGGCGCAGCCCAATTTCCTGGATCACGTTTACAACTGCATTAACTTCCTGCGCAGGAGCGCCGGGTTTCATTACGATCAACATATGGTTAGCCTCTGGTTGTTTTCATTGGTGCAAACGCCAGATCTCTCGCTTGAGAGAAGAGAGAAAATCAGCGCCCCGTTGTAAAACGGTCGCTTACTATCGCCAAGCTACGAGCGCCAACGCGAAGGCGAGCGGCCTCCGAAGGTCTGTTGAATAAAGAATGTCAGCGCTCATCACCTAACAGAATAACGGCAATCCTGCGGATGTCGAGCACAGATTTCGCGTTAGATAATTCGGTAACTTCTGTGTTACCAAGTCGCAGAGGTACTGATCTAATGGTGCGGCCATCTGTATCGAGTTTCGCGATACTTTTGATACGCGTGCTCATGAAAAAATTGGCAGGTATCTTCTCTATCTTTGCCGCCGGATTCTTTGCCACATCGATGTTTGCACTGGAAGTAACCGAGCTGGCCGGCCCTGCGCATGGTTATCCCGGTCTGTGCGACATTAACGGGAAGAAAATCGCCGACGGCGAATTCCGGCAATGGATAGAGAACAAAAAACTACATGTGACTATCACCTATAAGTTTCCCGACGGCGAACTTTATGAGGAACGGGCGCAATTTCGACAAGACCCCGAGCTGATCCAGGAGAAATGGTCTTGGAAAGAATCGAAACATGGAAAGTCGCAACGTGAATTCGCCGCAGATTTTTTGTCCGGAACCGCAAGCGCAGACGTCCGCGAAGAGCAGAAGGATGTATCCGAAAAGATAAACGTCGAACCGGGCCGGACGTTTGCCGGGTTTGGATTCAGCATTGCCTTGGGTAATCTCCGCAAACGCCTGCTTAGTGGCGAACAGGTTAAGCTCAGGGCGGTCGGCTTTTCGCCGTTCCCAACGCTTAGCCCACAAGTTGTGACAGTCACAGTTTCCTACGGTGGGCTTGACAGTATGAGAATGTCCGGGCGCTTACTCAAAGGTGATCGCTTCATCATTCATCCGGAAATTTTTTTCCTCGCAAGATTGTTTGTTGATGTGCCCGACACAAAGATTTGGCTGACAAACCCTGTGCCAGCTGGCTTCCTTCGATGGGAAGGCCCAATTGCGCTGCCGACCGATCCGCTCATTCGGGTTGATCTGCTTTCGGGAACAAAAAGCGGTCCGGCGCAACCTTCACGAGCGAGCAGTAATCGGTAAACCGTTCCCAGGATATTCTCGCGTTTCGTCCCTTTGCCTGATCCAGGGCAGGCGTCAGTTGTTCTCGAGCATTTTGTTTGATGGCAGCGTCTGCGCGGCAGATGCCCAGTTACATCCGGGCGATCGAGTGTTACAGCTTCGTTCGCGGCGACCAGAGTGGATAAGGGACGCCACGCAGTCGTTGCGTTACAAGCGCTTGGATTAGGATCAGCGCGACCGCCGCTTCGATGGCCAGCAGGTGCAAAGGGTGCGTAATGATTCCAAGCGAGATGATCAACGTCGTTGCGCCGGCGGGTGAATGGACAACACCGAGCAAGAGCATTAACGCTCCAGTGAACGCCAGCGACAACGCCGCCGCGGCGACGCGTGCGAGGTTTACACCCTCAAGCATTGCTGAGGGCGCGTGTTGTAGCCCCGTCAGCCAAAGCGCACCATAACCGCATAGAATGCCAATGGCATGGCCGCACAGTGTGTTTCGTGGACAGGCCGATGGCGCCTCCGGCGAGGCGAACAAGAGGAAAGCAGTGGGCCCGAGCGACGGAAATACGAGCGGCACGCGCCAGATCATGGCGAGCGCCGCCAGCAGCGCGATTGTCGCGAACCCATTCATGAATACCACTGAAACCAGCGAGACGCGGTGGGCGGCGGTTGTTTTTGTTTCGTGCTTGGCCATCTCAACTGGATCGCATCACAGTCCCTTGAACACGCGGGATGTTCCATTCATCGCGCTGATGCGCTTTTCCTCTTTTTTCATCGCACTTGATCTGGCTAACGGTTGTCTAAGTTCCAAACGAATACGGATCAAGCGCCCGCCGTGTCGCTGTGACGCGATTCTGATATTGGAAGCGAGGCAATTTCTTATGGCTGAAACATCGAGCGAGCTTGAGGGGCCGGATTTCGAAAAGGGCTGTGCGACAGAGAAGTTGAGTGATGGTGAAATGCTCTTAGGCCATGCGTTTGGCGAACCGGTTCTGGTGGCCAGACGCGGGGACGAGTTTTTTGCCATCGGCGCGACGTGCACGCATTATGGCGGCCCATTGGCCAAAGGCCTAATGGTAGATTGCACGGTGCACTGCCCATTGCATCATGCGCGCTTTGATTTGCGTACAGGTGAGGCAATCGCTGCGCCAGCGTTAAATGACGTCGCTTGCTACAGGATCGACAGACGCGGCGATCAGTTCTTTATCACGGGCAAGGTTGACAAGAGGCCCCGGCGGAAACCGACATCGTCGCCAGCAAGCGTCGTAATCGTTGGCGGAGGGGCAGCCGGCAACGCCGCGGCGGAGATGCTTCGGCGTGAAGGTTACGATGGCCCCGTCACTTTGATCAGCGCGGACGAATCCTTGCCGTACGATCGGCCGAATCTTTCAAAGGACTATCTGGCGGGGACGGCACCGGAAGAATGGATCCCGTTGCGGTCGGCAGATTTTTATCGCGAACAAAAGATCGATACTATCACAAACACGTCTGTCACGGCGATCGACACAAAAGCCAAGCACGTGACGTTGCCAGATGGCCGGGCGTTAGGTTACGGCGCGCTGCTACTGGCAACCGGCTCGAGTGTAGTCCGGCTCACGATTCCGGGCGGCGATCTGCCGCACGTTTGTTATTTGCGAACTCTCGCTGACAGCCGGCGTATCATCGAGAAGGCGAAAAACGCGAAGCACGTGGTCGTGATCGGCGCAAGTTTCATCGGCCTGGAAGTGGCGGCATCGCTGCGCGAGCGCAAACTCGAAGTCGATGTTATCGGAAGGGGATCGCTGCCACTTGAAAAAATCCTTGGAAGCGACCTGGGCAAGTTGATTTACGAAACCCACGAAGCGCACGGCGTGAAATTTCATCTGGGCAGAACGCCTGCAACGATAGAAGACCGATACGTGCGCCTCGATGGTGGAACGGTTTTAGATTGCGACCTCGTGGTCGTTGGAATTGGCGTGCGCCCGAACACAATCCTTGCTGAAAAAGCGCAGATCGCGACCGACAATGGCGTCTTGGTCAATGAATTTCTGGAGACGAACGTTCCGGGAATCTTTGCAGCAGGGGATATCGCGCGCTGGCCCGATCCTCGTGCGGGCCGCATCCGCGTCGAGCATTGGGTGGTGGCTGAGAGACAGGGACAGACAGCAGCTCGCAACATTCTTGGCGGACGCGAGCGCTTCGCGGTGCCTCCATTCTTTTGGAGTAATCATTTCGATCTGCACATTCATTACGTTGGTCACGCTAGCGGAGCGGATCAGGCTACCGTATCCGGCAATTTGACTGCCAGAGATGCATCTGTGCTTTACCGCGAGGACGACAAAGTAACTGCGGTCACTAGTGTTGGCCGAAACCTGGAAAATCTCGAAGCTGAACTGGCGTTGGAACGTGGCGAGGAATTCAGACCCTTCTGAACATCAAACGTCAAGATTAGCGGCCGTCACGACGCAATACGCTTCACAATGGAACGCGACCACGGGTATTTTCAGCCGCATGGACAGTTCGTCAGTTTCTCCAGCTTTAGTTTTTTTTGTCGGCAACTATTTCGTGACCTTTTTTGTCATTGGTCTAATTGCCGCAGGAATATCGCTCCTTAATAAGCCAAAGCCGCTGCGAATCGCCGAAGTGAGCGAAGCGTTTCTCTCGTACCATCTGCTTTTCGCGATTGGAGTAAATAATCTGGTAAACTTTGTCTTTCATGTGTTCTTCGGCGATACGGCAGCAAAGTTTATCGGGTGGGACAACAGCCCATTTCAGGCAGAGGTGGGATTCGCAAGTCTCGGGGTGGGAATTGCAGGAGTCATCGCCTTCAAGGCGAGCTTGCCGTTTCGGTTCGCGACACTAATTCCGCCCTGGGCTTTCTCGTTGGGCGCTGCCGGCGGTCACTTTTACCAGATGATCGTCGCGCACAATTTCTCCCCGGGAAACGTGGGGCTGGTCCTCCCAATTGATATGCTAATGCCAATTGTCGGCTTTGTGTTCTTGTGGCTTTCCAATAAGCATCCTCAGCCCGGCGCTGCTTATCTGAAGTTAACCTAGCGCTGCCGATACGGTGCGCGGCTGGAGGGTGTGCAGTAAACGCGTGTCGCGCGCGACGTCCACTGGCACGGTCCCTTCTCGCAATTGAGTGAGTGATGACCGTAATTGTTGCCTGTGTCCATTCATTATCTC
>JBEDUS010000240.1:0-4750 GCA_040414975.1 Candidatus Udaeobacter sp. | reverse complement strand
GCCTATTTCTCCTTCGTTGTCGGCACGACCTGCCAAGTGTCGGACGTCCAAATCACCTCGCGCCGCATGCGCCGCATCACTCTGATCCACAGCTTTCTCTCGTTTGGATTCAATACGCTTATCCTCGCGCTCTTAATTAACACCGTCTCCAGCCTTCTGTGAACGAGGGGCAAATTCCGCGGATCACGCGGCTCGGGACGAATGAAGGAGTGCGCAGCTCGTGTGTAAATGTCAGTCCGGCTCAACTCTCGGCGCCTCGCCCGAAAACAACTTTCTATTGTTATCTGAGTCGTTTTCCTCTCGCCGATTCGCAGATCAGCTTCTCCAAACGCTTGAGGCGCGTTACTTCCTGCTTTGCACTTACAATCCACCAGCCAATTGCTTTTCGATATGAGGGTGGCTGAGCATAGAAGAAATCCCATGCGGCTTTGTTTTGCCTCAGCTTTTTTTCGCAGGCTCCATCGAAGTGGGCGCTTCTCTGTTCGTACGAATAAATGCCCGACTTGTTCTCTTTTCGGGCGTCAAAGGCAGCGATGCCCGTGGGCTTCATCAATCCCGTATCCCTCAGCTCTCGTGCGCGTTCGATGTTGACCCTGCTCCAAATGCTGCCGAGTCTCCGTGGCGTAAATCGAATCGTGTAGCGCAAACCATCAACACTCTCGCGGATCCCGTCGATCCAGCCAAAACACAGCGCTTCATCTACCGATTCCGGCCAGGTCATACTCAGTTGCGGCGAGCTCTTCTTGTAATAACCGACCCATAGTTCCCGCGTATTCGCGTGATTCTTCTCCAGCCATCTGCGAAAATCGCGTGCTGATTTGAAGTATTTGATCCTCATTTCAACAAATTCCCGTTCACTATGAGCGCGAGAGTAAAGGTCGCGTCGCAATAGTTGTTACGGGAGTAATCTGTTTGACCGCTCTCACTGACGCGGGTCTAACCAATCTGCTTTTTGTAAGCATCCGCGTCGTTCAATTGTTTGAGATCGTCGGCGTTCTCGAGTTTGAGAACAAAAATCCAGCCCTGGCCATAGGGTTCGCGGTTGATGAGACCCGGATCGGCTTCGAGCGCTTTGTTTACCTCGACCACGGTTCCTTTCACCGGCGCGTAGATATCGCTCGCGGCCTTCACTGATTCGACAACTGCGATCGCTTCTTTGGCATTCGCTTGCCGATCCATCTTCGGAAGCTCGACATAAACCACGTCGGTCAATTCAGATTGCGCGTGATCGGTAATGCCGACACGCACATTGTCACCTTCGTGTTTAATCCATTCGTGTGATTCGGTGTAAAGCAGTTCGTCAGGGACATTCATGATTTTTTGTAGAGCGGTTTCTTTTCTATAGTAGCCGGAAATTTTTGTCCGCGAATTTCAATATCGATCTGCGCGCCGATTTTCGCGCACGTCGTCGAGACATAGGCCATTCCTACGCCCCAGTTCAAGCTCGGAGAAAGCGTGCCGCTGGTCACTTCGCCGACGCGTTCTCCGTTCTCGAACACTGCGTAATGCGGTCGCGGAGGCGGTCCTTTCTCGTTCATTCGAAACGGCACGAGCTTTTCGCGTGCTCCTTTTTCCTTTGTTTCGAGCAAGACGTCCCGTCCGATGAAATTTGGTTTTGTCAGATCCACAAAGAATCCGAGTCCCGCCTCGATCGGATTTCGTTCGGGCGATAAATCGGAACCGTTCAACGGGTAGCACATTTCCAACCGTAATGTGTCGCGCGCGCCGAGACCGCACGGCTTGATTCCGAATGGCTTGCCTCTTCCGAGCGCCGTGTTCCAAAACTTTACTGCATCCGCAGCGCGAAAGAACACTTCAACGCCATCCTCACCGGTGTAGCCGGTGCGAGCTACGGAAACTGTCGTCCCATCGAACGGCAAATCCGTGATCGAATTTCGCTTTGGAAGATTGGTATTCGCGCCAAAGAGAGCGTGAAACAGGTGCGCGATCCGTGGGCCTTGAATCGCGACCCCGCCAAAACTCGCGCTGCGATTGAGGATTTGAACTACATTTGCAGCTGACGCGGCTCCCTTTGCCGCCGGGAGATGCTTTTGTAACCAGACGAAATCTTCTTGCGCGCGCGCGGCGTTCACGACTAACAGGAACCTCGAATCGCCAACCCGGTAAACGATTAGGTCATCAATGATGCCGCCATGGTCGTTCAGCAGAAACGTGTATTGGCCGGTTCCAATACCGAGCTTGCCGACGTTGTTTGTGAGCATGGTGTTGAGCCACTCGCTGGCGCCGGCTCCCTCCACAATCAATTGGCCCATGTGCGAAATGTCGAACATGCCGACATCGCTCCGCACAGCTTGATGTTCCTCGACGATGCTCGTGTATTGCACCGGCATGATCCAGCCGGCGAAAGGGACCATTTTCGCGCCGAGCTTTACGTGCTCGTCGTAAAGCGGTGTCTTTCTTGGCGCAACAGTTTCACTCACGCGCCAAAGTAAGCGGCACAGCGATAGCATGCAAAAGGCCGATCGACTTCTCTCGGAGACAATTGGCGAAGATTCGCCGAAGCCGCATCATCATCATCTGGTTGAGGACAACGCGATCCACCTTGCGCGCAAACTGCGCGCCTTTACCGTGCGTCGCGATGCCTTTGCTCGACAAACTCGAACGCCGCCTCGGTTTTCTCGGCATTCCGGGGTTAATGCGGATCGTGGTCGCGTTTACCGCACTCGTCTTCTTGCTGGTTCGTTTGAACCCTGGTTTTCACTTCATGCTCGATCTCGATCCCGCACGGATTCGCCACGGCGAAATCTGGCGACTGGTCACGTATATTTTCCTTCCCCAGACCAACAGTTTTTTGTGGGTCTTCCTCCTGCTTTGGTTTCTCTGGTTCATCGGTGAAGGCCTTGAACAGGCGTGGGGAGCGTTTCGCCTCACGCTTTATTTCATCGTCGGAATGATCGGCACGACGGTAGCCGCATTTTTCTTTGGAGCGCGGTTTTCCAACTCTATGTTGTATGCCTCCTTGTTTTTCGCTTTCGCCCGGTTCTATCCAAATCAGGTGATTTACCTGTTTTTTGTCTTGCCGGCGAAAATCAAGTGGATCGCCTGGGTCTCGGCGGCGTTATTATTGTTCGGCTTTGTTGTCGATACGAATTCGTATCGGATGGCGCTCGTCGCCGCCCTTGCCAATTATTTGATCTTTTTCGGACCAGAAATTATTCATGCCGCTCGCCATCGCGGCGAAGTCTCGGCGCGGAGGAGGCGCTACGAGCGGAGTTCTCGAAGCGAAGCCGAGCCGCTTCACAAGTGCGCGGTGTGCGGCGCGACCGAATTGAGCGATCCGAACCTCGACTTTCGCGTTGCACGCGATGGCGAGGAGTACTGCATGGCGCATTTGCCGAGGGCGGCAACGACCGCGCGTTAGATTTTGTAGCCGCCTGGCTGCGTCGAGGCGTTGATAGCGCTGGGCACGGCACTGCGACGCAGCGCCCTGGCTACTACACCCTTGACCAAAAGTGGCTGGCTATGAAACTAAACGCGATGACCGATACGAACACCACGCTGGTTCCAGAAGAAGGCTGGCATTGTCTGCATTTGTTTTACCGGATCGAGTACGGTCAATGGCAATTGCTGAGCCGTGAACAGCAGAATACTGCCAAGACTCATTTATCGTATTTAGTGCAGGAAGCGCGCGCGATGGAATCGACACAATTGCTCACGCTTAGCATGGTCACGCCGAAGGCCGACGTCGGTTTCATGTTAATCACGCCAAGCCTGCATAATGCCAACAGGATCGAGAAGCGTCTCTCCCTCTCGTTGGGCCCGGATGTGCTGACTCCGGTTTACAGTTATCTGTCCCTTACCGAGGAAAGCGAATACATCACAAGCGAAGGCGAATACCTACAGACGCTTGAGCCGAGTGTCCGCAATGATCCCGCACGGCTCGATCAAGCCCTGGCGACATTTCGCGAGCGAATAAAACATTATCGCGAGGAACGTGTTTATCCTACGCTTCCTGATTGGCCGGTCGTTTGCTTTTATAACATGTGTAAACGTCGCGGCGACCAACGGAATTGGTACGCGTTGCCGTATGACGAGCGCCGCAAACTGATGAAAGGACACGCCGCGGTCGGGCGCGAGTTTGCCGGCAAAGTGAAACAGCTCATCACCGGGTCGACCGGACTCGACGATGCAGAATGGGGCGTCACGCTTTTCGCGCGCGACACATTTCAGGTCAAATCGATCGTTTACAAAATGCGCTTCGATCCGGTCAGCGCCGAGTACGCTGACTTTGGGGAATTTTACATCGGCATCCAAGTGCCTCTCGACGAATTGTTCCGTCGATTGCAGCTCTAGCGTGATCGTTAGAAAAAATTGGAAGCTGCGGCTTCACCCACGGCATTTCTGGAATAAAATTGTCGATCTAAGGATGGGTGACAGAGCGGTCTATTGTGCACGCCTGGAAAGCGTGTGTACCGAAAGGTACCGGGGGTTCGAATCCCCCCCCATCCGCATCTCTCGTAGAATGGCCGCCGACGCTCGAATGCATAACAGTTTCACATAACAACGCCGCCGATTTCCGGCAGTGTTCAGCGTTGTGTGCTGATGTATCGCAGATAAGTTTGAAGGCACGGTGGCGCTGGGCGCGGCGGGGGGATTGGGCTAGTGCGTTGGCGTTGCTTCGCCCAAGGCGTCGGTGCGCGGAGAAATTTTATGGTATCCGGCTGAGCGAGAACGCTGACCATTACGGCCATGTTCTAATTTTTTATGCGCTGCAGGTTCCATTCTTTTC
>JBEDUS010000239.1:0-8913 GCA_040414975.1 Candidatus Udaeobacter sp. | reverse complement strand
TTTGGGCTGGGCAACATGTTCGAAGTGGCTGAGGAAGCGGCACGTAAACTCGAAGAAAAAGGAATTTCCGTTGCCCTCATCAATCCGCGGTGGATCAAACCGATGGACACTGGCACGCTCGAATTTTTCGCGCGCAGCGTCGAAGTCGTGTGCACGATTGAAGACCACGTTTTGCACAACGGTTTCGGTTGCGCGGTCATGGAACATCTGCATTCACAAATGATCAACACGCCAGTGGTACGCATCGGGTGGCCCGATCAATTCATCGAGCACGGCGCCGTTCCACTCCTGCGTAAGAAACACGGCATTACTGCGGATGCATTGGTGGAAAAAGTCCTGCCGCTTCTGCGCAAAAAGTCGAATCTCAAACCTTCTGTGGCTTAAGATTGGTCATTGGCGTCGGCGCGAGCGATCGGGCAACCTCTAAGAGCGAAGGGCGCCTTCGTTGCCGAAAGCGCCCTTCATAGTTTTGATGGCGATAAGCCGAATTCTGTCCGGTCGTCGTGGCGACCGGGATGATCATTTATCTCTCCCGGATTTCTCCGAGAGCCCGGGGAATTTTCATTCGCCATGGTGCGACGATACCCGAGGGTTAATCGGGCCGGCTGCCCTTCCTCTGTTTTGTCTTGCACCGCATGGGGTTTTTCATGCCTCGCGAATTACTCCGCGAGCGGTGAGCTTTTACCTCGCCTTTTCACCCTTGCCTGCACTTAAAGAGCCGGCGGTATCTTTTCTGTGACACTTTCCGTCATCGCAGTTTCTCAACCGCGACGCCCGCATGTTTTACGCGGCATGCCGCCGTATGGTGTTCGGACTTTCCTCCAGCAAGTCCCGCCAACGCGGGACTCACCAGCGATCATCTGCCATCGCCAAATAGTTTATCACAACGGGGCGAAGAATAAAACGCCGAAAAGCGGGAGAGCACTACCCACCCTAAGGCGCAGCGGCACTTGCGACTAGGGATCCAGCTTCAAAACGGGGCCGGCACCGTCATGAAGAAGATCGTGATCATCACGAGCGCGATGAAAAGTTTGCCAATCATCGCACCGAGATTCCCAAGCAAACTGCCCCAGCCAGCCCGACCGGCGTCGATCATTCGTTTACCCGCGATGAATTCGCCGACGACCGCGCCAATCACGGGTCCAACAAACAATCCGGCGATCCCGAAGAAGATACCGATGAGAGCTCCGAGCAGTGCTCCGAACATTCCCCACTTTGTGGCACCAAAATATCGCGCGCCGAAGTAACCGCTGAGAAAATCGAGCGCATACGCCACCAGAGTCAGAAGAACAAGGACACCAATTGTTCCCCAGCAAACGCTTTTCTCCGGCCCAAGCATTATCCTGTGAAGCAGCGCGCCAGCGAGGATAATAATTGTCCCCGGAAATACAGGCAGCACCGTGCCAATTAAGCCGACTGCGAACAGAATAACCGCGATTAACCACCAGAAGAGCTCCATAACGCCTTTAGGGATTTACCGATAACACCGCACTAATGAAGGGCTTTGACCCAGTCATCTCGATTCCTATAGTGAAAGTCCCCTCTGTTGAACTCAAACTGGAGGATCCAAGTATGCCAATTGCTGTCGGAACCAAAGCGCCAGATTTCACGTTGTCGACCAAGACTCCCGACGGGCCAAAGCAAGTCAATCTGAGCGACAATTTCGGAATGAAAAACACACTGCTGCTTTTCTTCCCCATGGCGTTCACTGGTACCTGCACAACAGAAATGTGTGAAGTCACGGCGGGCTTGAACGCGTATGTTGGCTTAAACGCCGCTGTTTACGGAATCAGCGGCGACAATCCATTTGCGCAGGAAGCCTGGGCACAAAGGGAGAAAATCACCGTGCCGTTGCTGAGCGACTACGACCACAGAGTCGCGCAGGCTTACGGCGTGATGTACGACTCGTTCCTGCCGCAAATGAATCTCGGCATGGGAGGCGTGCCTAAACGATCTGCGTTTATCATCGATAAGAATGGCGTGATCCAGTACGTCGAGAGCAACGATGACGCCAGGCAACTGCCTAATTTCGACAAGATTAAGGCGAAACTGGCGGAGCTGAAATGAGGCATGCGCCAAACGTTGTCACCCCGAGCAGCGCAGAGAGCGAGGGATCTCTCAATTGTGCTTTGGATCATTCAAAGTACGATGTGTACCGGCATGGGTATGTGCGCGGTACTTCGCTTCACTCAGGATGACGGAATTGAAAAATGAATGACGAATTTAAGACGCTGAGAAAATTTGATGCTGGCAAAGGACGCGAAGGTTTTTTCTATTCGCTGCCGGCTCTGGAAGAGCAGGGCATCGGAAAAATTTCGCGATTGCCGGTGAGTATCCGGATTGTTTTGGAATCGGTGCTGCGCAATTGCGACAGGAAAAAAGTTCGGCGCAAAGACGTCGAAGTGCTGGCGAATTGGAACGCAAAATCTCCGGCGAACGAGGAGATTCCGTTCGTCGTCGCGCGCATCGTCTTACAGGATTTCACCGGCGTGCCGCTCGTGGTCGATCTCGCCGCGATGCGCAGCGCGGTGAAACGACTCGGCCGCGACCCGAAAATCATTGAACCGCTCGTGCCCGTAGATCTGGTGGTCGATCACTCGGTACAGGTCGATTTTTTTGGTTCGACGCGAGCGCTGGAACTGAACCTGGACATGGAATTCAAACGCAATCGGGAGCGCTATCAGTTTCTAAAATGGGGACAGCAGGCTTTTAAAACATTCCAGCTTATCCCGCCGGGCATCGGCATCGTGCATCAGGTGAATTTGGAGTACCTGGCCAAAGGTGTTTTGTCCGCTCAATCAACCGTTAACAATGAAGCGTCAACCGTTTATTTTCCCGATACACTGGTCGGCACAGATTCTCACACCACGATGATCAACGGTCTCGGCGTCGTTGGATGGGGAGTGGGTGGAATTGAGGCGGAAGCGGGAATGCTTGGCCAGCCGGTTTACTTTCTCACGCCGGAAGTAGTTGGCTTGCACATGAGCGGGCAGCTACGCGAAGGTGTGACCGCGACAGATCTCGTCTTGCACATCACTGAGTTGCTGCGCGCGCAAAAAGTGGTCGGCAAATTCGTCGAATTCTACGGCGAAGGCGCCGCATCTCTGCCGGTCCCTGATCGTGCGACCATTGGAAACATGTCGCCAGAGTACGGTGCGACAATGGGGTATTTCCCGATTGATCAAGAGGCCGTGGATTACCTGCGGGCGACGGGACGCAGCGAAGATCAGTGCCTTGCATTCGAAAATTATTTTCGCGCCCAGAAAATGTTCGGCACGCCGATCCGGGGCGAAATCGATTACAGCGTCAATGTCGACCTGAATTTGGCCGAGGTGCAGCCCAGCGTCGCTGGGCCCAAAAGGCCCCAGGACCGAATCAACTTACCGGATCTCGAGAAAAGATTTCGCGAGTTGCTCGAAAAACCTGTGCGCGATGGCGGGTACGGCAAACAAAATGTCGATTTACGCCAAAAACACCTCGTGGAACTGAACGGCAGCGCACCTCGCAACGGCGAAATGGCTTCGACCGACAAAAAGGAAGACCAGGGAATTAATCCTGGCGACGAACTCAACAAGATTGAGATGATTGCAAACCGGCCAACACCGGATCCCGGCAAAGAAATTGAAGCTGAGTCCGAGGAGATCTTCACCCAAGGACGTGCGCATATCGGACATGGCAGTGTCCTGATCGCGGCGATCACCAGCTGCACGAATACCAGTAATCCAAGCGTTATGATCGCGGCCGGCTTACTTGCAAAGAAAGCGGTCGAGTTAGGTTTGCACGTTGATCCGGCAGTCAAGACTTCGCTCGCCCCCGGCTCACGTGTTGTTTCCGATTATCTCCACAAGACCGGCCTTCAGAAATACCTCGATCGGCTTGGATTCAACCTCGTCGGTTATGGTTGTACAACATGCATTGGCAACTCGGGACCTCTGCACCCCAACATAGAGAAAGCAATTCACAAGTATGATCTGGTTGCTGCGTCAGTTCTTTCGGGAAACCGCAACTTTGAAGCGCGCGTGCACCAGCATATTAAGGCAAATTTCCTGATGTCGCCCCCGCTGGTCGTCGCATTCGCGCTTGCAGGCCGGGTGCACATTAACCTTTCGCGCGAGCCGTTGGGGAAAGACAAACACGGAAAGGAAATCTTTCTGCGGGATTTGTGGCCGAGCCTGACTGAAATCCGGGACACTCTGCAAACGGCGCTGACGCCGGACACCTTCCGCAAGCTTTATCGCGATTTTGCAGATCAAAATCCGAAGTGGAACGAGATCCCCTCAAGCACCGGCGATATCTATCAATGGGATGAAAAGAGCGATTACATTCACGAACCTCCGTTCTTCGAGAACTTCTCGATGGAGCCTGGTCACATTGAAGAGATTCGCAGCGCTCGTGCGCTCGGCATTTTTGGCGACACGGTAACGACCGATCACATTTCGCCCGCGGGAGCAATCAAAGAAACTTCGCCGGCGGGAAAGTATTTGGTGTCGCGCGGAATTCAGCCACGAGACTTCAATAGTTATGGCAGCCGGCGCGGCAACGATCTGGTAATGACGCGCGGGACCTTCGCTAATGTGCGGATCAAGAACTTGATGGTACCTGGAACTGAAGGGGGAGTGACCAAATATTTTGGTCCGAGCCGGACTGGCGGTTCAAAAAACGGCGAAGGTGAAGAGATGTCGATTTTCGACGCAGCGATGAAATATGCGGAGAAAAATACTCCGTTGGTGATTCTCGCTGGACACGAGTACGGCACCGGTTCATCGCGAGACTGGGCTGCGAAGGGCACACGTTTGTTAGGCGTGAAGGCTGTCGTTGCAGCCAGTTTCGAGCGGATTCACCGCTCCAACCTAGTCGGCATGGGCGTGCTGCCCTTGCAATTCCCAGATGGAACACCGGCTCAATCACTCGGCCTCGATGGCTCTGAGGTTTTTTCGATCGTTGGTTTGTCTGAAGCAATCAAGCCTGCACAAAGCGTAACGCTCGAAATCGAAGGTAAAGATCGGAAGAAGCGCTCCGTGCCTGTGAAGGTTCGCATCGACACGCCAATCGAAATCGATTACTATCGACACGGCGGTATTCTGCCGTTTGTCCTGAGCCAATTGCTGTCGATATAGCAATAGTATAAGGCGTCTCAGAGAGACGCCCTACAGCATCTGGCGCCTTTGAACTTCGATTGGGGAACCTTCGGCAATGAATGTTGAGCGCGGCGGCTGAGCCAACGTTTCAGCAAATTGTTCGCCGTAAAGGGTCGCAACGTCAGCACTGAATTCGAAGGTGGCCGCGTTCCAGATCTTCCAACGCGGATGTTCGACGCGATATTCGCTGCAGCCACTTCGCACACATGTATATCCCCAATAATGTTCCGTAATAAATTCTGCGTGGGACCCAATGGGAACTGATTGCGGTTCGCCAGATGCGCTCATCTTCAAAAATTCCCATTTCCTCCCGCGTCGCCAGGAATATTCGACACGCAAGCTGCTATTGACATGCTCTATGTTGTGTTTCATCGGGAGGGCGAAATAGCGCTCTCCATAAAAGGCGCGAGCAACTAGAGCAATCGCACGGCGGGGCACAAGCTCGCGGACGAAAACTGCGCCGCGTCGCCAGGTGTCAGCCGATTTTCTCCTCACGTAGAAGCGCAGGTTCACTTCCTCAAAGTCGTGATGCAGCGGGAGGGGAAGCCCCAGAAGCCGGGTATCGAGAAAGAGAAATCCGACAACGCTGGCGAACGTTTCGCCGTTTTCATAATCGATCTCGGTCCCGGCCGGAACGAACGGTTCAACCAGTGCCGAAGGGGACCACATAATTGAGCATCGCCAGATAACGCCAATTGGCTGTGAGAAATGGTTTCACGGACCGTAGGCTGGTTACAAGCCGCGGCTACAGAATCAGTCGTTGGCCGGACGGATACGATAGCGGAGGGCCATTCGTTCCGGCTCGGAAACCGGACTCAGATCAGCGCGTCGCGCGGCGAAAATCCAGTCAGACCAAGCTTCGTCTTCCTTCCGCGGTGAGGACGGAATTTTCAATTGAATAAATTGGGACGCGACCGGTTCGTTACCGATTGAGGCTAGCAGCGATCTGCTTTTGCTGTGTGTCAACAGCGGAACGTAGCCGCGAATCGTGGCATATTCGGCGTCTTTTGTGATCGCGTCCCAGTCAATAAGAGCAAACAGACTTTGCTGATCGTCAGTGTAAAGACCGACCCGAACACTGTAACCGTCGGGCTGGTCTGGTATTTTGAATGTTGCTGGTGCGCGAAGCTCGAACTGCAACTCGAGGCGTTTGCCATCGATCGTTGGAGGTTTGTCCGATAGCAGATACGGAATGCCAGCCATTACACCCGCGAGGCCGCAGACGATCAAAAGCGACCAACCTTGTGCAACGAAAAATCCAGCGTGCCCCTGCCGCCGAACCACGAGAGACGAAATGATACCAGTTACCAAGCCCACCAAAATCCCAAGCGGCGCGCACACAAACATGACGAACATGCCTCGACCGCCCTCCATGTTGGACATGTGTCCAAGCCTCGTTAAATAATCGCCGACAAAGAAGGCAAGAAGGCAGCCGACGATCGCCGTGAAAAGCGCGATGAAGAATGCACGGAGAACACGCATGAAGATTGCCGGCTAACTTGCTATGAGTTGACCGAATAATTCGCTGTCAGACTTTGGCGCCAAGCCGCCGCAAAACCGCAAAGCGAGGAAGGTTATTCGGATTCCTGGTCAGCATTTCCCGCCATGACTTTTGTAGTCCGATATTTGTGCCGCTAAAGCTCTCCCTGGCGGCGGCGTTTGCAGCACTTTGCGGGTCGTCGGCCACACCTCCATTTAACCGGCCGAAGTTGTTCGCTGCCGCTTGGCCCTCGACTGAATCTCCCACAGATTTCTTCGCAAAAATAAAACTCGCGGTCAACACGCCGCGGCCTTGATCCGAAACCGAGACGACGGGCTCACGGAGCAGACTGAGCTCTTTGCTGCTTAATTTTGTGATCGGCTGCGCGAGGATTTCGATCTCCTTATTCAACGCATCGGATTTGATATTTAACTTATCCAACTCTGCCAGCATCAGCTTTCTTGCTTCGTCCCGACGGGCTTCTTCCTGACGTTCGCGCACGACGATGTTTCGAAGCAGTTCGTTTTCTCTCATCAGCTGGTCCGTTTCCTCTCCAGTTTTGCCAGCGAGCTTTGCGCTCTGAAGCTGCGCTCCAGCCCCATCCAACTGTACCCAAAGCTCCCCAATTCTGGCTACGAGATACTGATTCTCTCGCTGACTCTCCACGAGTCGCTGCTGTAGCTGAGTAACTTGCTGCTCCACTTCCACTAATTGCTCTGGATTCGTCAAATTGTCGCTTCGGGTCACGGCTTCCTCTGCATTTGTCAGCGTTAGCCTCAGATCGCCACTCTCGGAAAGAAGCGCCTGTGAATGCAGTTGCGTTTCGCTACCTGTTGTTACCTGGGCGAGCGGTTCATCGCGCTACTGCTCCACCGCAGCGATTTGATTGCCTGCCTCGGCGAGTTTTGCGTTGGTCTCGTCCCTTTGCCTTTCTGCCGCGGCACGCGCCTCTTCAGCCACGGCAAATTGATTTTTCAAATCTGCAACCTGCGCATCCAATCGCCCAACGCTGTCGTTTCCTTGCAATGCCTGCGCCGAGGCGAGTTGACCGCGTGCCTGACGTTCTGATTCCTTCGACAACTCGATCTCCTTTTGTGCATCCTTGAGCTTGGAACTTGTTTCCTGCAAATGCGTGGCAATGGCTTCCTTTTCTTTTCGCGCTGCTTCTATTTCGGCGCGTGACTTTTCAAGCGCCGCCTGCAGTTGATCGATCTTGCGGCGCAATTTCTTGGTTGCTTCTTCAATCGCCACGTCGCTCGGTCCTTGGGAAACGGCGTCGAGTCCTTGCGGAGCTACGACCTCGGGACCTGGCTCCGACCAAGCCTCATTCTCCGGAAGCGAAGGAACAACTTCCGGTAGAGGACTTGCAGTTGCGCTCAGTTCATTTTGTCTAGACATGCGCTCTTGCACCCGCAGGATTCCTTCGCCGATCTTGCGACCGCGATATTCCACGATGGCCGGCTGCACAGAACTGTCGCAGTCTCGCCAAACACGCGAGCACAAAAATAATGATCGGCATTATTAGGCTCCTAATTTTCATTCTCATGGGACACTACGATCTCTAAAAGATTTTCTCCGGGGGAGTCGCGGAGCAAGATTTGCAAAAACCGCTCGAACAAAAATTCTCCAAGCACGTTGGGGTCAGCGAGTTTTCGATACCGCAGTCGTACACGGTTTTGAGGGGATGAATTTGAACCGCTCCTCGTACTGAAGAATGAAACGTGTGTCAAGCTTTTCTACGGACTCTTTTCGCCCAGCAGTTTTTTTCGGAATTGCGTAATCCGGGAACTTCTCCGAGTTGACGATTTTTTTCAGCACCTCGCCGATGTCCGACATAAGCAACCAATCGACTGCGATCCGGACAACCTTCGATGTATCCAAATCGCGCTGCGTTCCACGATATCTAGAATTCGCTGTTCCTGGTCCGGTCGTAGCCGGATGTTTACAATTCTCTTCGGCATTGGTTTCTCCTGGTTCTCTGTAGTTTTTTCACTGCTTTTGTCATTCGACGTGACACAAAACACGGCGGCTTGTCACGTTTTTTATAAGTCATTGACCTGGTGCGGGATGCGAAGTTTCGCATCTAAAAGGATTAAATTTTTGGGAACTTGCATTTGTGTCTTACGTATACAATGCGTATAAGTCTACGACGTAATACACAAAATGTCTACGGGTTACGAAACACATGAAGCGTAGTGACCGGAAGATCAAACTCGAATTGACGGTTTCGCAGGCGTCGAAGATCAGGGGGCGGGCCGCTGATTTTCTATGTGAGCAATCGAAGGTGGTCAGCTC
>JBEDUS010000238.1:0-5188 GCA_040414975.1 Candidatus Udaeobacter sp. | reverse complement strand
AATCATCGGATTGATTGGCGGCGGGCTGATTGCGGCTGTCGTATCTTTTGTGAGAGACAGGCTCCTGCTTTGCGTCATAGTCTCGCGGGAGGGCTCCCAGCGACAGACTTCGCGAAACAATCCTTTTTTTCAGGCTGCCTCCCGCGCGCGCGTAGAGACTATTGCGAAAGCGTTGGCGTTGACCGCGTCGCCGCTACAGTCCAGCGGGAGGGTAGGCCCAGGCTTCAGAGCGTGTCTTTACTGAAAGCATGCTTCTCACGCCACGTCTCGCGCGCGTACGGAGAGTGTAGCGAAACTCCCACGTCATTGACGGACAACAGCGAAAATCAGTGGATGTTTTCTGACTTTTGTTGCTGACTATGGTAAATCAACGAGCTTTCTAGCCTCGTTTTCATAGGTAAATCAGCGGGTGAGGGGAATCGAACCCCCGTTTAGCGGATTCCCCTCGTAGCCGATATTTCTTACCTATGAAAACACATTTATGAACACTAATTGACAATAGCGACAAGTCATGAAATCATACCTGTGGTTATGGGATACCTTGTTAAAGATGCATGGGACCGTTCGCCTTACTGGCAGGCAGTCTATTTTACTGGCGGGCGCAAAATTCGTAAGAGCACGAAATGCACCGATAAAGGGCGGGCGCGTGCTGTTCTGCACGGGTTTGAAGCGGCTGAGATGTTGGCCGCCACAGCGGGCGTAACCGAACAACAAATTCGCCAGGTGATGAGCGAGACCATCGCGCGCGTCACTGGCCGACGGCTCTACGATCCCACCATTGCCGAACACTTGTCCGGCTGGCTCAAGAGCGAGCAAGAGACTGTCAGCGAGTCCACCATCCGGCGTTATTCGCAGGTTGCGCGCGATTTTGAATCTTTCCTTGGTCCGCGACGACATGCTCGACTGGACGCACTTTCCAAGGAAATTTTCCTGTCATTCAGGGACAAGCTCAGAGCGGAGGGTTGTTCACCGCGGAGCGTTAATCAGACGCTGAAAATTCTGCGACGCCCGTTCAAGCTCGCTTTCGATGAAGGGCTGATCCAGCATAACCCAATCGCTGCCATTAAACGGTTGCGCGGATCCCCGGCTGTGAAAGGCGTCTTCACGCCGGAACAAGTTGCACAGCTTCTCGCGCATGCGCCAAACGCTGAGTGGAAACTCTTAATCGCGCTAGGCTATTACACTGGCGCTCGGTTGATGGACCTGAGCAGGCTCACTTGGGGCGCTATAGATCGAAAGGCGCGCACGATTGCATTTTGCCAGAAAAAGACCGGCGACGCGCTGCTCATTCCGATCCATCCCGAGCTCTTCCGGTATCTGGACAAAGTGCCAGCCGGTGTCGGACGCGCGCCACTCCTGCCGTCGCTCGCGCATAAGAGCGGCACGGGGAAAAGCGGTCTCTCAATGGCGTTTCGCAAGGTTATGAACGCCGCGGGCATTGATTCCGGTGTCGCGCGGATGAGGGCAGGCGAACGTGGCCGTAGCGTCTCACGCCTTAGTTTTCATTCGTTGCGCCACACGTTCACTTCAGAGCTGGCGCGCGCAGGTGTTGCGCCGGAGATCCGTCAGCTTCTCACCGGACATCGCGACGATTCCAGTCACCGCACCTACACACACCTCGAACTTGATACGTTCCGACGCGCGGTCGCCGCTCTACCGGCTGCCGCGTCATGATCTACGGTCACATCCCAGACTGGATGGTGCGAGAGAAACCGTCGTTCGCGCGCGCGGTCGCGCGTTACTACTCGATTGAGCACGGCCAGCGCAAGGCAGCGATCAAGGGCGAGCTGGCTTGGTGGCAAGCGGCTGAAGAGATGGCGAATCGGAGCCAGTTGGCGCTGCTTTATTCTTTGAGCGCCAGAGCACGAATGGGCCGAGCTGTGCGCGAAGGCGATGAAGCTGTTCTGCACAGCCTGCGCGAAGTCGTGCGACTCTCGGCGAAACCCGACGACGAGAAAAATCCGCCGTTCATCGAATTCATTTTCGAGGCGTATTATTTCCTGCGGAAACGCGACGGGGAAGGTTCGCCGTTGCCGAGCAAGCAAGAAGTAAAGAATACAGCAGCAATGATCGCTGCTTTTTATGTGGTAGGGCTGACTCCCAAGCTCTCCGGCTTTTTGTGGGGTAGATCGAAGTTGACTGAAGGCGAACGTCGACGCGTTGAGCAGTTGCGGCGGTCGTTACTTGATGATCGAGACCATAATTGGCCGGAACGGCTGGCAGAGGCGGGATTGAGTGATCTGCCGCAGAAGCGTGGCCAAAAATAGGGTGTTTCACTTCTGAAAAATCGACCCACTACAACCAAATCCCAAGAAATGCTTCGCTGTGAGGGTGCGTTCCTCATATCAAAAAAGGCCGAAAGATCCCAAATCTGAAGAGGAATATCGACCCACCGACCCAACGTCGAAATTCTTCGGGCCCAAAGGGGAATATAGGCCGAGCGATTTATTGAAGGGCAACCGAACACGTTGGTTGCGAGTCGGCGATCTGCCGTGGAGTCGTGGAACCTCCTATCGGCTAATTTCTGAGGACGCATTCCTCTCCGTCATACTCCAGCTTCCAGGATCCGGCCGGAAAATTCGCTTGGTCGATGCGGAATCGCTCGACGCCTATTTTCTCCGGCTCGCAGAAAAGCAACGCCGGGAGCGCAAGGCCAAGAGAGCAGCGACGGAGGCCTAATAAAACTGCGGCGTGATTATCAAAATCTTCGCGATATAGCGCGTAGATCGTTCGCGCCCCATGGGAATTTCAAGCAAAACAACACCGGCGACGAGTGCAACCCCGTCACCGGTTCCAATTCTAATTATGCAAACAGCCAGACATTACATATCACCAAACAGCCGGCCGTACAACAAACTCCCGCATAACGGTCGCGGCGAGATCCATCTGCCTACCGAGGCCGAGGCTACCACGGTCCTTCAGCTGATTGTGCTGCTGGCGCGAGAACTGGCCAGTCTTAACAAACTTCGAACCGGCGAGACCGGCGCCGCTTCGTCAGTGATAAAGCACGCGCTTCGATTGTTACGGCAACTCCAGCGCCCAACTCAGGAGGAAAATTAACCATGGTTTTGTACTGCACTTATTACATCCAGTTTTGTCTCAACGGCGAAACAGAAACTCAAACCAAGCGATATCGGGCCTGTAGTCCTGGAGAGGCTTTTCAAAAGTGCCATCGCAGATTTCTGGGCTCTCAACTAATTCAGAGCTGGCGCCAAAGCGAGCGGAATGGCGAGCGCGCAATCACTTATTACGAGGCACCGTCGACGATATCGATAGCCGGGGGGGCCGAAAATCGTGTGGGAGCAGACCTCTTTTGGCTTCGCAAATCAGCTTTCTTTCAAACCGAAAGAATCGAGCTGGCGTTGGGACGCACCGGCTTCGTAACCAAATCGTCCCTAACTCAAAACTAACAAGGAGAATTATGCCATGAATCAGTCACCTGACGGCGAAAGACCGTCTGAAATTGTTAACTCGGCAAAGGACATTGAGAAACCCGAGCCCGATATCTACAACCCGTTCACTCCGGAGAATCTGAAACTGTCACAGGAATATCTGGATCAGATACTGGCGACCCCTGTGCTGAATACGATTTCGGTCGATAGACCGGGCGACCAGGATTTCGTCCGAGTCTGCCCCAACATAGATTACCACCACCTTGCAGCCTTAATCACTCATCATGAGGAGAGGGGTGCTCGATATTTGGTTCTTCCGGCGTTCATACCACATCTCGACAAAATTAAATACCACTTCGAGCATCTTTACCTTTACGTAACACGGCACAATGAACTCGGCTTTTGGCCAGTCAAAGTGCGCTTCGATAACCGTGAAAATAAGTGGCTGGAATCAGCGGAGGCGGCGGTCGAAGAAGCCACGGAACATTGGATTTGTATCACATCAAACCAACGTAAGGGGAGGTATGAGACAGCTAAAGCCATTGGGATAATTCCCGACCCGGATTGGCCAAAGCTCATACAAGGTAAATCGATCTGGGAATTATTGGCGATTGCTTTCGGGAGCAACCGATTGGTCGATCGTGAGACTCACCCGTTGGTCCAAAAATTACGCGGCGCCAATTGAACAGGAGACAAAGTGAGGGATCCACTCGCTCAATTCGAGCACATTGTACTTGTTGATACCGAATACATTTCGCGACCAGGCGAACGACCTATTCGTGTTTGTATCGTTCTTCGAGATTACCGGACTAAAGAAACCATTCGGCGGTGGCATGATGAGTTAGGCCCTAGCCCGCCTCATTCAACTGGGCCAGACACGTTATTTGTCGCTTATTATGCTCCCGCGGAGATGGGTTTCTACCGAGTGTGCGGTTGGCGTCCACCGGAGAGAATTTTAGATATCTACATCGAATATCGGAACCGGTTCAACTGTCTCTCGACGATCGTCGATCAAAAGCTCTACGAAGAAGACGAAGAGAAAATCAAAAAATACAGTCTGGTCGGCGCTTTAACTCAGTTTGATTTACCCACCATTGGAGCCGCTGAGAAACGAAAAATGCGCAAGCTGATTCAACGCGGCGGACCTTGGACACCGGACGAGAAAAAGGCGATTCTCGACTATTGCGAAAGTGATGTAGTCGCGTTGGATCGGTTGCTCATTGCGATGTTACCGCAGCTCGATGTTTCACGAGCTCTGTTTCGCGGCCGTTATACACCAAGCGTCGCTGCGATGGAACACAATGGTATACCAATCGATGTCGAGTTGCACGGGAGAGTGGACGACCAATGGGAATCTATCCAGCAGAAATTAATAACTCGTATCGACGCTCCATTTGGTGTTTACGAAGGAACAGCGTTTCGCACTGACAGATTCGAACGTTATCTCGCTAAGCGCAGGATACCTTGGCCACACCACCCTAGCGGCAAACCCATACTCACAGAACAGGTATTCCGGGAGATGGCTAAGCTTCATCCAGAATTCAACGACCTACGAGAGCTACGCAGCTCACTTTCCGAAATACGAAAGGATAAATTGGCTATCGGGTCAGATGGCCGCAATCGATGCCCGTTGTGGGCCTTCAGCGCTAGCTCATCGCGCAATCAACCGTCGAGTACGGAATACATTTTCGGACCTGCAAAATGGAAGCGTGGATTCATCAAACCTCCTCCTGGGTACGCCGTCGGTTATGTCGATATTTGCAATGAGGAATTTGGTGTTGCAGCGGCGTTGAGTG
>JBEDUS010000237.1:0-20406 GCA_040414975.1 Candidatus Udaeobacter sp. | reverse complement strand
TTCCCACCGGCCGCCGAATGAATGGCTCGGAAACGTTCATTTCTAAAATCCCAGTCGATCATCTTCGCCATCGACGCAGGCGAACTCAGGCTCGGCCTCGGGTTCCAGATCCGTTGTCGATCTTATAAGTAATTCGGCTTGCTCAACTCGGCCGCGGCTTCGCCGCTCTTCGATCCAGCGGGCAAACCGGTCAAGATAAAGATAAATCACCGGCGTAGTGTAGAGGGTAAGAAACTGCGAAAGCAGCAGCCCGCCGACAATCGAGATACCCATCGGTCGCCGAAGTTCGCTTCCCGTTCCCCGTTCGAGTGCGAGCGGCAAAGCGCCCAGGAGCGCTGCCGCTGTTGTCATCATAATTGGGCGGAATCGCAGCAAACAAGCTTGATAAATCGATTCTTCCGGCGATAGCCCTTCCTTGCGTTCAGCGTCAAGCGCGAAATCGATCATCATAATCGCGTTCTTTTTGACGATGCCGATGAGCAAAATGATTCCGATCAGGGCGACGAGTGAAAAGTCTATCCCGCAAAGCAGAAGCGCGAGCAGAGCTCCGACTCCTGCTGAAGGAAGCGTGGAGAGGATCGTAATCGGATGAATGTAGCTTTCGTAGAGAACGCCAAGCACAATGTAGATGACGACAACGGCCGCCAGAATCAATAACGGCTCACTGGTAAGCGAGGAACGAAATTCTGCGGCCGCCCCGGTGAAGGTGGTTGCGATAGTGCTGGGCAAGCCGATTTCGCGCTCCGCTTTTTGAATTGCTGGGATCGCATGACTTAGCGAACTGCCGCTGCGCAAGTTGAACGAAATGGTCGCTGCGGGAAATTGCCCCTGATGCGGAATGGACAACGGCGTATTGCTTACATGCATTGTGGCAAACGCGCTGAGCGGGACAGGCTGGCCCGTGGTTGATTTGACGTAAATCTTGTCGAGCAAATTGGGCGATTCGCGGAATTGCGGTTCGACTTCGAGAATAACGCGGAACTGGTTCATTTGAGTGAAAATGATCGACACCTGGCGCTGCCCGAAAGCGTCGTAAAGCGTGTCATCAATTGCCTGGGTGAGCACGTTCAGGCGGGATGCTTTCTCGCGATCGACATCGATGTTCAATTGCAGGCCGTTGACCTGTTGATCGCTGGCCACGTCGCTGAGTTGCGGCAAAGTCCCAAGTTTTTGAACCAGTTTTGGGGTCCATTCCGCAAGCTCTGCCACGTCAGTGTCCTGCAACACGTATTGATATTGCGTGCGGCTCACCCGGGCATCGATTTGTAGATCCTGAGCAGCCTGCATAAAGAGAGAGACTCCTTCCACATTGCGCGTGGCATTACGCGGACGCTCGATGATTTGCTCAGCGTTTGTGCGTTCGTTATGCGGCTTGAGGACGATATAAAGGCGAGCGGTATTAACAGTGGCATTGACTGTTCCAGCGCCGACGGAAGCCGATACACTCGCCACATCCGGATCGCGCCTGACAATGTCCGAAACCGCATGGACGCGCTCCATCATCGCTTTGAACGAGATATTCTCCGCGGCATCGGTCACTCCGATGATGACACCCGTGTCTTGCTGAGGGAGGAGTCCTTTCGGAACGATAACATACAGAAGAATCGTGGCGACCAGCGTGACGATAGCGACGTTCAAAATAAAGCGCTGATGCGCCAGCACCCAGCGTAGCCCGCGCTCGTACCAATCGCGAAAGCGAGTCCAGTATTCTTCGGTCCGGCGGAAAAATTCGCTCTGGTGTCCTTGTTCCTCTTGTTTCTCCGAGCGCAACAGTTTTGCGCACATCATCGGCGTGAGCGTCAGCGAAACGAAGGCGGATACACCGATGGACACGCTAAGGGTAATGGCGAACTCGCGGAACAATCGCCCCACAATGCCGGTCATGAACAGAAGTGGAATGAACACGGCGACCAGCGAGACGCTCAATGAAATGACGGTAAACCCGATTTGCTTTGCCCCTTTTAGAGCGGCTTCCAATGGCGGGTCGCCCGCTTCGATGTAACGCACGATGTTTTCGATCATGACGATCGCGTCATCAACCACAAAGCCAGTGGAGATCGTCAGAGCCATCAACGACAAGTTATCGAGACTGAACCCCACCAAATACATGATGCCGAACGTACCGATGAGGGATAGCGGCAGCGCCACGCTGGTGATCACCGTTGTCCAAAGTTTCCGCAGAAAGAGAAACATCACCATGACAACCAGAGCGACGGTGAGTAGCAGCGTGAACTGAACATCGCGCACCGACGCGCGGATTGTTTCGGTGCGGTCCGCCAGCACATCAACATGCACAGAAGGAGGCAACGAAGCTGTGAGTCGAGGCAGTAGTTTCTTCACTCGGTCAACAGTCTGGATGATGTTGGCTCCTGGTTGCCGTTGGATATCGAGCAGCACGGCCGGCCGCTCCCCATCTTTCGTGCCAACCCAGGCCGCGAGCTGATCGTTCTCGACGCTGTCGATTACATTTGCGATGTCCCCGAGCCGAACAGGTGCTCCGTTCTTGTAAGCGACAATAATTGGTTTGTAGGCCCCGGCCGAGAAGATCTGATCGTTCGATCCAATCGTAAACGCCTGTCGCGGTCCTTCGAAGCTGCCCTTGGGTGCGTTGACATTTGCCTGCCCGAGAATTGTTCTTACGTCCTCCAGACTCAGCCCCAGTGCTGAAATGGCCGCCGGATTCACCTCCACGCGGACCGCTGGTTTTTGATTTCCTTGAATCGTGACCAGGCCAACGCCGGTAACCTCGCTCAGCTTTTGCGCGAGCAGCGTGTCGGCGAAATCGTTCACCTTGTCCAGCGGAAGACTGTCCGACGTAATCGATAGCGTAAGAATCGGCGTGTCAGCCGGGTTGACTTTGTTGTACTTGGGTGGATTCGGCAGGTTCTGGGGCAGAAACCCGCTGGCCACATTAATCGCGGCCTGAACGTCTTGTGCTGCAACGTCGATTGGACGGTCCAGAACGAACTGCAGCGTGATGGTGGACACGCCAAACGAGCTGGTGGAATTCATCGATGCCAGCCCGCTGATTTGGCCAAACTGCCGCTCCAGCGGCGTAGTGACTGCCGAGACCATCACGTCGGCACTCGCTCCCGGATAATACGTCGTGACTTCGATGGTCGGAAAATCGACTGTCGGCAACGCTGAGATCGGCAGCAGTTTGTAGCCGAGTACTCCGAGCAAAATCACGCCTGCCATCAGAAGCGAGGTCGCTACGGGCCGACGAATAAACGGTTCGGAAATATTCACGGTTTTCCTGAACTGGCCGTTCTGTGGGTCGGTTGTTTCAATTGTGGAGGACGCGCTTGTTGCGACGGTTGCGGCGTCGTCAGCTCAACATGCGCGCCGGGTTGCAATTTATATTGGCCATCCACGACGACTTGCTCTCCAGGCTGTAATCCCTCTTCTACTAGTGCGAGATTTCCCTCCGTTTGAGCAACCTTGATCGGTCGCATCTCGACAGTTTTGTCTGGCTTGATCAGGTAAGCATACGTTCCCTGCGGCCCGCGTTGCACGACGCTGGAAGGAATAACGGTCGCGTCCTTTCGAGTGGTCAGGATTAATCGGGCGTTCACGAATTTTCCGGGCCAAAGTTTCAGCTCATCATTGGGAAAAGTCGCCTTGAGTTTCACCGTGCCAGTCGTCGGATCGATTTCGTTATCTACGACGGCAAGCGAGCCTTCGTCGAGCGTGCTCGTGTTCTCCCGGTCGAGGGCCAGAACCTTCAACCCGCCGTTCGGGCCGCCATGGTTCAAGATTTCCTGCAAATCTTGTTCGGGTAACGTGAAAACCACCGAGATAGGATGCAACTGGGTGATGACGACGATTCCGGTTTGGTCGCTTGCGTGCACGATATTGCCGACATCGACAAGCCGAACGCCGACGCGCCCATCGATTGGTGATTTGATCTGCGTGTAATCAACTTGCGTGCGGGCGTTCTCAATCGCGGCTTGATCGGCCTGTACCGCAGCCTGCAGTGAATCGGCTGAGTATTTCGATGCGTCGAAATCCTGTTGAGCGATCACTTTCTTTTTCAGCAAATCAGTATTGCGTTCAAGAACGACTTTGGCGTTGGCCAGTTGCGCTTCGTCCTGAGATTTTTTGGCAATCGCCTGATCGAGTGCCGCTTGATACGGACGGGGATCGACAATGGCCAGCAAATCGCCAGCTTTTACATCCTGGCCTTCAGAAAAAAGTACTTGCTGTAACTGACCATCAACGCGGGTGTGAACGGTCACGGTATTGAAAGCTTGCACTGTTCCCAGACCATCGAGATAGATCGGCATATCTTTTTGCTCAACCTTGCCTGCGACTACAGGAATCGGCCCGCCGCCAGCTCTAAATCCGCCACGTCTGCCGGAGCTCCCTGCTGATACCATTGACCCGGATTGGTCAGATAAAGCGCGATGATGAATGCCCCACCACGCAATCAAAAGCACGAGAGCGCCAATGATTCCAAAAATGAGTCGCTTAGACATTTTTTTGCATACCTCGTTTGCATACTGGGACGCTCATAATCTGTGACCTCCGAGATGGGCATTCGGTTACAAGGATGTATTCGTGTGTGCTTCAGAGGCCGTCCGCGCTGGGGATCCGGAGACTACCAAAAAGCTCCCTAGAGAACGCGTGTCTCCTCATCTTTAAACCTTAAATGCGAACTAAAGGCTTCGCCAACCACACGGCGAACGAATTTAAGCACGTATCTAGGAGTTAGCCGAAGGCGCCAAACGCAAGTCCCAGCCCGTAAGTGACGACTGCGACGATGATACCGATCCAGGTCATTTCCAAACCAGATGCCCACCAGGAACGGATGGTGATTAGCGATTTCAATGCGCCTACCGCGAAATGCGCCAACAGACTAATCCCAAACGACGCGAACACCGCGTTGAGTCCACCAGAAAAAAAGAATGGAATGATTGGAACAAAAGCGCCAACCGCAGTGGAGATACCAGCCGAGAACGCAGCGGTCCATTGATTCGGAAACCGATGCTCGGACAACCCGAGCTCACTCTGCGCCATCGCCTGCACAAACTGTTCCGGTTGCTGAGCGAGACGTTCTGCCATCTTCTGTGATTCTTCGGGAGTGAAGCCTTGCAATTGATAGAAAAGCGACATCTCTTCGATTTCTTCCCCGGGATTTTCTTCAACCTCTGCGCGCTCGCGCGAGATTTCCGCTTCGTACACTTCGGCTTCACTCTTTGCGGCCAGATACGCCCCTGCCCCCATCGAGAGAGTGGATGCAAGCATGCCTGCAAGCCCTGATATCAGAATGTAATGTTGCTGATTATTTGTTGCGCCCGCTACGCCCGAAACAATTCCAAATACCGCGCCCAACCCATCGTTCGCGCCATAGATCGCATCGGCGACCCAACTGCCACCTCGCCCATGCCAGCGTTCGCGTTTTAGAATTTTGTCCAGTGCGGTACGCGGACTAACCGGTGGCGCCATCGCACTAAGTACTCGCGCATGCGCTTTTTCCTCCAGTGCGCTCTTCCGCAAGAATTCCTGCACATCCTGTTCACCTGCGAAGGCGCGCTCGGCCTGTTCGTGAAATTCTGCTTCCTGGCGTTCTTCCGTTGCTTCCATTCGGCGAATGGCGATCTCGGCGCCGGCAATCTTGTTCCACCAACGGCTGAGCCGGCGCTTGATCGTGTTCTTTAAAACAGGCGGTTCCGCGCCGAGGTCTCGGAGCTTCTTTTCCCACCGCTGCGCATGGCGCTCTTCAGCTTCGGCCATGCGAAGAAGAATGCCTTTACGCTTTTCATCGCGCTCACGTTCGGCCAGATCACGATAGGTTTGCGCCGTCTCGACTTCTGCGCGCCAGTTGCGTTTTACGACTTCGATCGTCTGCTGCGGTCGCGATCCAACAGAGGGAGCTCCCGGTCGTTGATTTGCCGAGTCACGAGACGGATTTTCGATACTCATAATGCGCTCAATCAGCCGGTTCTATTGCGGCGCCAATCGCCGGCTCGGCTTTGGCTTTTAGTTGTTGCGCCGTAATTACGATCGCGACTGAAACGATAATCAGTGCGGCAGCAATTAGGACCCGCAGGGTCACGGTTTCTCCTGCAAAAGCAACGCCTAGCAAGACCGCTACAATCGGGTTCACATACGCATAGGTTGCGACTTTCGCAGGATCGCAGTGCCGCAACAGCCAGATGTACGCGGTGTATCCAACGACAGCTCCGATGATTACCAAATAAATAAACGAAGCGAGCGACAAGATCGAGACCGAGCCGGGATGAAAGCGCCGCATCTCGCCCGTTACAATGCCAGCAAGCAGAAGAAGCATTCCACCACAAAGCATTTGTTGGGCAGCCGTCAAAAATGGAGAGGCAGCGTGGTTTGCTCTGCGTGAATAAAGTGATCCCGCCGACCAGATGAAGGACGAAACCAACAGGATTAGCATGCCAGTTGCGGGATGCCGCCCATCGGTTGAAGGGAAACGCAAAGCTGGCCCGAGCAGGACGCCAACCCCAACAAAACCTCCTACCAGACCAAGCCAGATTATCGGCGCAGGCCTCGCGGTGATTCCCGTCGCCCAACCGAGAATCACAATATAAATCGGGACAATCGCCACAATCAGTGCCGCTAATCCCGTGTCGATGTATTGTTCTGAAATTGTGACACCGCCATTGCCTGCAAGCAGCAGACACGCGCCGACGATCAGCGATACACGCCAGTTCGCCCAGGTCGATTTCCACACGCCTTGCAGCCACGCGATTCCGAACATAATCATTCCAGCCATCAGAAATCGCACCCCAGCCATTAGAAAAGGCGGAATGGTTTCGATGGCGAAGCGGATACCGAGGTAAGTCGAACCCCAAACAACATAAAGGGCGGCAAAGGCGACAATGATCCGAGCTCTTGTCGGGGCAGCCATGAAGCTACGACAATCTCGTATTCGTGAGGCAGAGCAAACGCGGTTAGCAGTTGTCGGAAGCGTCAGGAGCGCTCTCGACAAAATGCATGGGATTCGTCAATAGCCTCTGCTCGGGCAGAATGAAAGAGCAACCCTACGCGCCGCGCTTGAAAATCAATCGATACAGAAGCAACAGGATTATCGCGCCGACAATCGACATGATCCAGCCCGCAACGTAATTTGGTCCGGCAAAAATGCGGCCGATCCAGGTACCAACAAACGCGCCGGCGATGCCGAGCAGGATTGTAACGATACAACCGCCGGGATCTTTTCCCGGCGTCAACAATTTTGCGATGGCGCCGACGATGAAACCGATTACCAGAGTCCAAAGAATAGAGCGAGAGCCAAAGTCCATAATGAAGCGCGTTGTATCGAATTCGTATTTGTGCGGCAAGACTTAAGTACCGCAAGCAGGATTGCCTGCGCGGAATACACGACTTCGCAGGCGGCGTTCTGTTACAACTCGATGACTTGAGCTGAATGAATGTCCTCGCTTGCCAGAATCTCAGCGAGCAAGCGCTCGCTCGGCGCGGTGTCCAGGTTTAACACGGTGAGCGCTGTGCCACCGGCCTGATTTCGACTCAGTGACATTGTTGCGATGTTCACGCCATGACCGCCGAGCAATGTCCCAATTCGTCCAACCATTCCAGGGCGGTCCGTGTTTTCTAAAACCAGCACCACACCATGCGGACGGGCTTCCACTGGACGACTGTTAATGCTTATGATTCGTGGAGTGGCGCCGAAGAACGCGCCGCCAACCGAAACAGCCTTCCCTTCGCCAGCAGCGGATACTTCGACCATGTCGGTATAGTCTCCAAGCGGGCTCAAGCGCGATTCGCTTACTTTCAAGCCAAGAGTTTCGGCGAAACCTGGTGCGTTGACTTCATTGACTTCGCTGCCACCGGCTGTTTGCAGGAAGCCTTTCAGGATTGAGCGCGTGATCGCAGTCGTATCGACCTCGTTCACTTTGCCGCTGTAATTGATGTTGAGGGTTTCAGCGCGCTTCGGCGCAAGCTGCGACAGAAACCGACCCAGTTTTTCGCCAAAGCGCAAGTGAGGTCCGATGATTGCCAGTGTTTTCGCATCGAGGTTGGGCATATTGACTGCGTTGCGAATGGTGCCTTCAAGCAGGGCGGCTCGGATGGAATGCGCGATCTCAATCCCAACGCTCTCCTGTGCTTCTGCAGTGGACGCGCCGAGGTGCGGAGTAAGAACGAGATTCGGTGCACTGCGCAATGGCGAATCGGCTGAAAGCGGTTCAACTTCGAAGACATCCAGCGCCGCAGCGGCGACATGTCCGTCGTGCAACGCTTTCACAAGCGCGTTTTCATCGATTAAGCCGCCGCGTGCACAATTGATAATGCGGATGCCGGGTTTGGCTTTCCGTAATCGCACGGCATCGAGAATGTGCCGTGTTTCCTGCGTAAGCGGCGTGTGGAGCGATATGAAATCAGCGCTGGTGAGCAAATCATCTAGCTCGTCCGCCAGCTCCACTTGCAGACTGCGAGCGCGCGTTGCGGAAAGATAGGGGTCATACGCAATCACGCGCATTCCGAAAGCAATGGCGCGGCGGCTGAGTTCAGTGCCGATCCGGCCCATTCCAATTACGCCTAGCGTTTTGTTGTAGAGTTCAACACCTTCGAAACTCTTTTTGTCCCAATTCTTGCTGCGAACGTTTGCGTCTGCCTGCGGAATCTTGCGCGCCGCTGAAAGCAGGAGCGAAAACGCGTGCTCCGCGGTGGACACCGTATTTCCGCCGGGCGCATTCAAGACGATGATGCCGCGGCGCGTGGCGGTCTCAACGTCGACATTGTCCACCCCCACCCCAGCACGCCCCACCACGCGCAACTTCGCGCCTGCATTCAAGATAGTGGCGGTGACTTTTGTCTGGCTGCGTACCACAAGACCGCTGAAGCCTGGAATAAGATCGACGAGTTCCCTTTCGCTTAACCCGGTTTTGACCAGCGTCTCGATTCCGCCGTCGCGAGAAAGCTCATCCACTCCACGCTGCGAAATTGCATCAGCAATGAGGACTTTTGGAGCAGTCATGACAAATCCAACCTTAAAACTTAAATCTTAAAACTTAAAACTGTTCTGTTTACGCTGTTGTTGTCATGCAAGAGCGGACAAAATCGTTTTACGTCGTATTTGCCATCGCGGCGGCGCTCGTTGTTCCGGTTGCCATTGCATTACGGACAGTCATTCATCCGGCAGTCTTGCAACCCACGTCGGATAATCCGACACCTCTCGGATACACCTGGAGCCTGGGGTTGTTCATTGTCCCCATTGGGGTCCTGGCTTGGTGGTTTGCCTGTCGCCCTGATCTCAAGTTTCCACGAAAAGCATTTTGGCGGACGATCGCGGTGTTGACACCGCTCGGATTCGCGCTGGATCTCCTTTTCGGCAACGCGTTCTTCATCTTTCCAAACAAAGCGGCGACTCTTCGCTGCGAGATCCCCGCGCTAGGAGGGCCGATTCCAATAGAAGAATTCATTTTCTATCTGACAGGCTTCATGCTCGTGCTGCTGAGTTACATCTGGTGCGATGAGTATTGGATGGCCGCATACAACGTTCCTGACTACACGGAGGCGGCCAGGAATATACCGCGCATCGTTCGTTTTCATTTTGCTTCCGTTGCCCTTGGCGTCGTTTTGATCGCAGATGCAATCGCGTACCGCAAGTTTGTCGCCGGTGCGTCGGGAGGGTTCCCGTGGTACTTCACTTATCTTGTCTCCGCTTCGCTGATTCCGTCGGCCGGTTTTTTTTACACAGCGCGACGGTTCATTAACTGGCGCGCTTTCAGCTTCACGTTTTTTCTCCTTCTGCTTATCAGCCTGCTTTGGGAAGTGACGCTCGCTCTGCCGTATGGCTGGTGGGAATATCGCGGCAATATTTTGATCGGGCTGCAAATCGGAGCATGGTCCAGCCTGCCTATTGAGGCAGTCTGCGTTTGGTTGGCTGTGAGCTTTACAACTGTCATCAGTTATGAGGTGATCAAGATCTGGAAAGCCTTGGGCACCCGCGCGCTGGAAGCATTTTTCGGAATCCGAAAGTAACCGCTTAGGCAATCCGAAAGGTTTGCCCTTACGGGCGGGGTCATCCGAAGATGAGTAACTTAATCGAGTCGGGCAGATGCTGAGCGACGTTGGTTGCGACGGTTCCGCGCAGTAACTTGACCATCGCCGGGCGTTGCGATGCACCGATGACGAGGAAATCGATTCCCATCGTAGCCGCAAGATCGACAATCGTCGCGGCAGCGTCCTGACTTACGGCGTAAAGCGGAACTACGTTGATGCCACGTTCGCGTCCGAGTTTAAACATCGAGCACATGATGGCGTTTGCTTCGGGATCATCCTGCCATTTGGAGCGACCATGCGGTGTGCCGGCGGCTGTAACGTAAACCGCTACTTCCTTAACGTACAGCACGAAGAGCGTGGCCTTGCGCAATTGCGCTTCATCCATCGCAAAAGCTGAGCACCGGCGTGATTCCGCGCGCCGCGACCATGATTTTTTGCCCTTCCTCCAAACGCGGCTTCAAGTTTGCCAGCAGATCAGGCGTGACCATTTGGGCAACTTCGCGCGTTACGGTGAGCGTGGTGAGGCCTTGCAGCTTCAGGGTATATGCGCGCAGCGCGAGGCCGCCGATCAAAATTGCCAGAACAAATTGAAGGGCGTCGAGTTTCGTGTGGGCGAGCGTCAGTTCGACGAAGGCCAGAATTACGAATGTGATGCAAAGCAGCACGCGATCGTACCAGGTGAAATCCACGGTCCGATTGAATGTGCACGACCTGAGATTGGCCGTGATGGCGCCGACTACGCCGATAGCGTACAGGCCTGCCAGCGCTGTAAAGTCAGACGCAAAAAGCAGCACGACGACTGGCAAACCGATGGCGATCGCGAGCGGCCAGGTCGGAACCCCGTGACGATTGAGGCGTTTGAATTGACGCGGCATCTCCCGGTCACGCGCCATCATGTAAATCAGACCGATCATCGCCACAATGGCCGTGTTGGCCGCACTCAAAAGCAACAGAAAGAAAACAATGCCAACGATCCGGCCGAACAGCTGCCCGACCCCGGCTGAAAACGTGGCAGTACCAAATTGCTCCCCGATGAAACGCAACATGTCTCCGCTGCGTTATTGGGCGTGACTCTCCATTGCGCACTTGTTCACTGGCAAGTCCTTTCTCAGTGCCCCTCTGGCGAAGACGGTTTCTTTTTGTGAAAGCTGCCGGAGTGCCTTGAAGTATTAACCCGCAAATCGGTAGCCGATTCCGGGCGCGGTCTTGAGCAGCGATGGTTTCGCTGGTTCGCTCTCGATCTTTTGACGCAGATGGGTGATGTAAACGCGCAGGTATTGCCGATGCTCCTCCGATTTCGGGCCCCAGATTTCACGCAGAATGTACCGGTGCGTGAGCACGCGGCCAGGATGCCGGACAAATAAGCGAAGCAAGGCGTACTCGGTTGCAGACAGTTTGATTTCGCGACCCGCGCGCGTCACTACCCGCGCCGTGAGATCGACAATCAGATCACCATTCTTGAAGACGGAAACTTCTTCTTCTGGACGGGTTTTGCGTTGCGCTGCTCGGAGACGCGCGAGCAATTCCGGTGTGCTGAATGGCTTGGTTACGTAATCATCTGCACCGGCATCGAGAGCGGCGACTTTTTCCTGCACATCATCACGGACGGTCAGAACAACCACGGGGGCTTCGCTCCATTCGCGCAATCGTCTCAACACTTGCAGCCCCTCCAAATCGGGCAGGCCCAGGTCGAGAAGGATGACAGCAGGCTTGCGGTGGGCTATTTCGATCAAGCCCTGCTGGCCATTCTCGGCCTCATGCACGTCATAATTTTCCGCCTCCAACGCGACTCGCAGCAGCCGGCGGATTTGCACTTCATCGTCGATGATGAGCGCAACCGGATTCATTCACGCGATGGCTTCGCTTGGCAATCGCATCGGTTCGCTAATCGGGAGGCGGATAGAGAAGACCGCACCGCCACCTTCGCGATTTTGCGCAGTCAGCTCGCCGCCATGCGCTTCCACCAGTTGGCGGGCAATTGCAAGGCCGAGTCCGAGGCCGCCAGGACGAGTGCGCGGACCGCGATAAAATTTTTCGAACACTTTCGTTTCCTCGCCCGGTACGAGACCGGCGCCGCGATCGGCCACGGAAATAACGAGAGTGGAATCATCGCGAGCAGCAATCACTTCGACCGGTTGGTCGCTCTTTCCATAAATCATCGCGTTAGAGAACAAGGCATTGAGAGCTTGTTGAATCAAACCGGAATCGACCGAAACGGCCGGTAAATTTTGGGCAATCTTAACTCGTATATCTTTTTCTTTGAACCCCGATGCACTTACCGCTTCATGTACTAGCTCGCCGGGATCGCACCACTCCGGGACCGGCCGAAGAAGTCCGGACTCCAGGCGCGTGGCATCGAGCAAATTATCAACTGTCACGGTAAGACGACGGGCGGCTTGCTTCAGCTCGGCGCAATTTGGCTCCGGCTGTTGCAATGCAGCCGTCATGGCGGCGAGTGGCGTCTTTAATTCGTGCGAGACAGAATCGAAAAGCGCTTTCTGTAACTTCTGCGATTGACTGGAAATTTGCGCTGCGCGGCTTTCTGCGAGCGCGCGCTCTTTTTTAACGAACAAGGCAAGCTGCGCGGCAAAGGCGTCAAGTAATTCGCGTTGCTCGAGTGTAGGCGTGGAGGGAAGACGGACGGTCAGCACACCTTCCGCACCGTCGCCAGTTACGAGCGGCACATGCAGCGACTCCGCGTCCGGCAACGTGTCAGTCGATTTACCGGCTGCTTGTTTTTTCTGAAACGCCCAGACCGCGACGCTTTCGTCTTTGCTCGACGGTGTGAACGTGCTCGCCGGGTGACGCGACAGGCCGTTCTCGTCACGCAACCAAACCGCTGCGTCGGATTGAAATGATTCTTTAATCAACGCAAAAACCTTCGGAAGCGCTTGATCCAGATCGCGGCTGGCGGCGAGGGCACGCGTCAATCGATACAAAGCAGTCGCCCGTTGCTCGCGACGGCGCTCGGCTTGCTCACCCTCGCGCAATTTCGTCGCCAAATGGCCAATGACGACAGCGATAACAAAATAGGCGCCGAACATCATGAAGTCGTGGATTGTGGTGATGTAAAAAGTGAAGCGTGGTGGAATAAACAAAAAGTCCCAGAGAAGCGCACTAAGTCCCGCGAGAAAGAGTGTTGGCCAGCGGCGTAATCGCGTAGCCGCGATAACGACCGCAAGCAGATAGATGAGTGCAACAGCCCAATAGCCGGTATAATCAAATATCGCCAGGCAGAAAACGGTGACACCTCCGGCAGTCCCGAGGGCGATCCCGAAGTCGCGCCAGGGAGCGCGCGCGAGCCGCTCCTCAATCGTTTCTCTTCGCGGCGCCGCCGATTCCTCCGCCGGAATCATGTGGATATCGATGTTACCGCTGTTGCCCATGAGCCAGCGCAATGGATCGCGTTTCCAAAAGGAAAGCCAGCGCGCTCCAAGCGGCTTTCCAATAACGATTTGTGTGACGTTGTGCTCGCGTGCGACGCGTAACAGCGTTTCGCCGACGTCAGTGCCCGGTGTCGAAATCACTTCCGCGCCTAACTGACGCGCCAGCGCAAGGTAACGGGTCAGCCGCATTTGTTCCTCCTGAGACAAGGGGTGTGGTTGTTCGATGTTAGCGACAATCCAGGAGGCTTCCATAGATGAGGCCAGACGCCGGGTATAACGAATCAACCGTTCGGAGTACGGACTCGCGCTTACCGCAACGAGCAACCGATCGCCACTCTTCCACGGGCCAGCAATTCGCTCCTCCAGCATGATGTCGCGCAGGCTTCGATCGACATGTTCAGCTACAATCCGCAGCGCCATTTCCCGTAGCGCAGTGAGATTGCTTTCACGGAAGAAGTTTTGCGCCGCCCATTGCGCGCGTTCGCCCAGGTAAACCTTTCCTTCAGCGAGCCGCTCGCGCAGTTGCTCCGGCGTTAGATCTACGAGAACAATTTCGTCGGCGATATCGAGAACGGAATCGGGAACAGTTTCAGTCACGGGAGCGCCTGTGATTTGGCGAACTATGTCGCTGCGACTAGCGACGTGCTGAACATTTAGCGTGGTGTAAACATCAATGCCGGCATCAAGAAGCTCGAGTACGTCCTGGTAACGTTTGGGATGCCGCGACCCTGGAGCATTTGTATGCGCCAATTCATCGACCACTGCGAGCCCAGGATGCCACGTCAGGATTGCATCCAGATCCATTTCCGTCAGCTTCGTGCCGCGGTATTCAGTCTGAAGGCGCGGCATGATTGGCATTCCTTCCAGCAATGCTTCCGTTTCTTTGCGTCCGTGCGTTTCAACAATGCCAACAACAACCTCGCATCCCTCTGCTTGTTTCTGCCGTGCCGCTTGCAGCATGGCGTAGGTTTTTCCAACGCCCGGTGACATCCCAAAGAAAATCTTCAACTTGCCGCGTGACGCAGCGGTTTCTTCGCGCTTCATGCGGGCGAGAAGCGCATCTGGATCAGGCCGTTCGGCGTCGCTCATTGGAGGTTAACAACGTTATAGCTTAAAGATCGACTAAACTATCCGCCTTTTGTCCGAGCGCGAAAGCCTTTGGACCAATCCCAGATCGGACTAGCAAAAAGATCATGGCACCTCCCACAGGCAAATCGGAGGAGTCAAAAGCGGTAGCCAAAACCGCTGAACACACTGTAATCGGGCGCTGTCCGTCAGTCGGAAGAACCAACCCATTTACATCAATGGAAAAATTCGGAGTGACTTGATATATCAAGCCAGTATCCAAGGTGCCCACCCATGGCTGATTATGGCCGGTGCTGACGGCACTATAAAATTCGGCATAGGCACTCAGATTTCCGATGAGCGTGCGCGATAGTCCGATGGGATTTTGCCACTGCAGGCGCATGTCGCTACTGCGTGGTTGGCCCAGGATATCGATCCTCGTTTGCCCGAACAACGTGAAGCCCCATGTTAACGAATAGTTCACGGGCAAAACCAATTGTGCGCACAGCGCAACGGCGCTGGTGAGAGCTTTCTTCACAAACTCATCCGAGCGGGCGCTCTCAAACGTGCCGCGCCCAATGAAGGTTGTGGATAATCGACCAAACATGTCAGCGCTCGATTTATACGGTGATACGAACACAAAACCAGACTCTAATTCGCTGCGGGCCATCATGATTCACCATCACTTCGCCGTTGATTTCGAACGCGTGTTGCGGGCAACGGCTCTTTGTCTTTTCGAAAGTAACAGATCTCTACCAACGTCGGCCATAGCTCCAGCGACGCGCGGATCTGGCCGATCACGTCGTCTACAATGCGCGAGACGTTTTGTTGAAAGAAATCAGGTTCGAATCCGTAGAATGATTTTCCCAGGTTCATGGCGAAGTCGCGTAGCGCGCGCGCGCGTTCCGGCTCACGGGAGCGATCTGCCGCCGCGAGCACTCGCTTATACACAGCGGTGACCTTGCTTAGAATGGCCTCAGATTCCTCCAAAGTGACTTCGCCCATGTAATGAAACGCAATGGTAAGATCGTCGCGCCTGAAGACCGTGTCTTTGATCCTGCGCTTGAGAAGAGAACAGAGCTCTTCATTGAACACCTCCATCGCAAGCGGATTTCGCATGTAATTATTTTTCATGTGACGTTGCGCGGCGTCCACGTGGGCTGAAACAAACTTTGGCTGCTGAATCCAAACGCGGTAGATGTAGTCCTCGAAGCGCAAACGGGTTGGGAAGAATGGGGGCAGACCGTGGCGGTTGTCATAAGCGGCCACGCCGCAGTCGATCCGCCAATTATTGTTCGTGACCACTGGGCGGAAGTTTACCAACACATAGACGTCGTTCAGCGCGTAAGGATCGACCTGTTGCTCGTCGCGCAGGAACATCTCTACGTAATCAAGAGCGTCGATATCATTGGTTCCGGTGCGAAATGTCTGTGCAATCTTGACCACCGCCTTACTAGGAACCTTTCCGTGCCTGAGAATGAGCGAATTTTCTCGTGAGAATGTTTTGGTGGTGTTTGTTTCCAGATCCATCAAATCGTCGGTGACAAGATCACCCTTTTCATAGTTGCTAGGCATATCGCAGACAGTCTTGCCGAGCGCGTCATAGAACGCGGTGAGAAAATCGAACGACGTCTCCTCGAATCCTCCCGTCTTTGTCTTCATCAGCTTGCCGCTGCAGATCTCGTCGGTTGCAAGACTTTCCGGGCTATGCTCGATCAACGCGGTCGGGCACATGTCGTCATCGGAGGAGACCAGGAACGCGCCTAACGAATACATCAGGGTAAAGTTCCGGTTTCCGCCATAGCTCGGGCGGAACAGATTGCGGACTAGTGCTTCCAGCTTTGGATCGCGCAGACGATGCAGGAGGAATCGAATAAAGCGCTCCTTCTCTCGCGGCCCGACGTAATACAGTGGATTAGCAGTTCGGGTTTTTCCGAGCTGCGAATAATACTTGTCATGATTGGCGAGGCTCCAGTCGTCGAAAACAAAAACCTCAACTTCGTGTCCGTTTCGCCAGAAATTTTCGTCATAACGTTCGATGGTTTCCGGCACGTCGCGCAGGCGATACGTCGGAATGCTGAAAATTGTGTCAGGGGCTTCCACAAATCAGATCGCGATGCTACGAATGCATCGACGCGGTCGCGACATTTTCAAAAGGCGTATTTTGGTGCGTCATATGAATGCCGCGGGCCAGGGACAGGTAGAGCGCAAAGAGAAAGCCCGCCACGGTTGGAAGCACATCAAGGAGCCGCCCTCATGGAGTGCCTCCGGGATCATAGCATGGGCAACGAGCGCAAGCACAGCGCCGCCAGCCAACGCTTCGCAAAAGATGGCGACCAATGATTCCGGGCTAGAAATGAATGCCTTCCCGATCGCCGCAGCGAGAATGCCAGCTACCAGAACGGTTGACCAAAGCCCGAAAATTTTCGCGGGTTTGAATGCCGCCCGCGTAAGCATTGCAGCGCTGGCTGCCGCCTCGGGAATTCCTCCGAGAAACATGCCCAACATAAGTGTGAGCGAAAGACTTCCAAGCCCGTGAAAGTTTGCCCCGATCACTACGCATCCGGGAATGGTATCGAGTACGTTCCCCACCATGGCGCGAGTTTTCTCCTGTTTTCGTTCAATCGCGTATTCGCGGAATCTCGTAGGGAACCGAACGGCCGCCCCTCTTTTTTCCAGATACCGAGACGCACAATAATAAATTACCGCTCCGGCAGCGAATCCGCCGCCGATGAACGCCCATGAAAAACGCTCGGAGAATCCAGCGTGATGCAGATGAACGGCACCCTGATACGCAAGATCAATCGCGAGCGCGCTGATCAATGCCCCCGCTGCGAAGGCCAAAATACATGCCAGTGAGCGCTTGGAGAGCGGATAGTAAAGCCCAATTGTAGCGCCTGCCATCGCCGATGAAGTCGTGGCTAAGCCAACTAGGGACACAATGAGTATTTCATTCGTTGCTTAGGAATGGATCGAGAAGTGCTCGACGATGGGACCGAGCGCGAGGGCTGGGAGAAAGTTTAAAGCGCCAAGTAACAGCGCTGTTCCGGTAAGCAATACGCCGAAAACAAAACCGTCGGAAGGCATCGTGCCGAGACTGGGAGGTCGTCGCGACATCGCCGCAAAGCGGCCAGCTAACGACAAAGCCAGCACTGCGAGTATGTATCGGCCAGCGAGCATCGCAATAATTGTTGTTGTGTTATAGAAGACGTTGTTGGTACTTAGGCCGGTCATGCTCTGGCCGTTGTTGGCAAAGGCGCTGGCGTATGCAAACAGGATTTCCGTGAAGCCATGAGCCCCGCCGTTCGTGGTCAATCCTGCGAGTCCTGGCTTTGTGACGACCGCAAGCGCTGTTAATGCCAGCACGGTTACTGGTCCAACCAGTGTATAAATGGCGATAATCTTCATCTCTGGTGGACCGATTTGTTTACCAAGGTGCTCGGGCGTGCGCCCAATCATTAGTCCGCCGATAAAGAGCGCGATGAGTGCGACAAAGATCATGCCGTAAAGCCCGCTTCCTAGACCGCCATAGATGATTTCGCCAAGCAGCAGGTTGACTAAAGGCACCATAACGCCAAGCGGCTGAAAACTATCGTGCATCGAGTTGTAAGAACCTGTCGCGCCATTTGAAGTTACAACTGCAGCAAGGGCCGATCCGCTTACTCCGAAGCGCACCTCTTTTCCTTCCATATTGCCGCCAACCAATTCCTTCGCCATCGCGGGCGCATTTGTTTCAGCCCAAGTGCACAAAAGCAATCCCGCGACAAAGAGGGCTGTCATCGCCCAGAAAATTACCCAACCCTCGCGCGGTCGGCCCACCATGCGTCCAAAGGTATGCGTGAACGCTGCCGGAATGACGACGATGGCAAGGAGCTCGATAAAATTAGTCAAAGGCGTCGGATTCTCGAATGGGTGCGCGCCATTCGCGTTGAAAAAGCCACCACCGTTAGTTCCGAGATTTTTGATGAACTCCAGTGTCGCGACTGGACCCTGGGCGATGACCTGCGTGGCACCTTCCAACGTGTGCGCAATCGTATAAGGCTGAAAATTCATCGGCACGCCTTGTACAATCAGAAACAAACTCCCCACTAACGAAACCGGCAATAACACCCACAAGACCGCACGGATCAGATCGACCCAGAAGTTCCCAAGCTTCGAGGTTCCTTCTCGAGCGTAACCGCGAATGAAAGCCACGCCAACAGCGAGACCTGCTCCGCCGGCGAGAAAGTTTTGCCCCGCCAGCAAAAGCTGACTGAGATAGCTCATTGTTGTCTCGCCAGCGTAGGCCTGCCATGTGGTGGTAGTCGCAAAACTTACGGCGGTGTTAGCCGCGAGATCCGTCGTCATCTGCGTCGTCATGAATTTCGGAAAGAACCAGAGGAAATAGGGCTGCCAGCGAAGTGCGAAGTAGAGCAGTACGATATTAACCATGCCAAATACGCAAAACGCTAAACAGTAACGCTTCCAATCCATCTCGCGTTGACAATCGATTCCGATGAACCGGTGGATCGGTCGCTCTATTGGAAGAAGAATCGGATCCAGCCAGGTATGCCGTCGTTCAAAAACATGTTCAAGGTAAGTGCCCACCGGTTTTATGAGCAACGCCACGACGATAACAAGGAGCCCAGCCTGAATGGCATTTGCGCTCATGTTACATTTTGTGAAAGCAACACCGGCGCGACTGGCGAGAAAGCCGCTTCGGTGTTAGCAGCAGTTCGCCAACCAAAAAAGAATCGTGCTGCTATGGCTTCAAGTGCCTTCCCTTCTTGGAAGCTTTTTTCTCGGAAATCGTAAGCCAAATCAGGGGGAGTACAAATAGCGCCAGAGTTAACAGGTGGAGTAAGAAGTCATTCATACGTCATCAATAGTGGAAGATCACGTCTGTGGTAAAGGCGAGCTGGTTATGCCTCGTTCCGTTATTGTACGCCCTTTCATCGTAAGAATGATCGTAGCGGAGCTCAGGGCGTATGGTGATGAGCTTATTTGGCCACCAGGTAATTCCAATAGAATGCTCAGAATACTCCGTCGCGAAGCCAGTCCGATTCCCAACCTTGTCGTCAAAATATTCGTTTCGTACAGTGAAGAAGGCACTCGGGGCAATCCGAAACATCGTGTAGTTCACCACCGCCCACTCGGGCGCATAGCCATTTCTGACTGGGAAAGACCCGCTTTGAAAAGGCACTTCGCTGGTCGGATGATCAATGGCGTCATACATGAACATGTACCACGCCTCCGTAGCTGTGTAGATCTGGTCGTTAAACTTGTGTGTCCAGGTTCCGACAAATTGCTGCATATTGTTGTAACCAAACTCTCCGTTGTTAATTACGTTGTCGCCGGCATAGATTGAATCCATTTGGCTCGGCGAAATCCATTGCACCATCACGGTGCCTGTCGGTTGCCGACCGGGATCGCTTTGCCAGATCGCAACATCGGTGCCGTCGGAAATGCCAAGCTGAAGCGTCCACTGATCATTGATTTTCGTTGTCGTGAAGATTCCCTCCTGACAGTAAGGATCGAAGCCGTAGAGAATCGAGTGAGTCGCCATTAGGTTGTTTGGCGCCAACTGCGCTTCAATGTCCGGCTCGGAAATAATGCGACCGAGTCGGATATTCATTCCCTGGAATACCCAAGGGATGTAGAGGTCCAGGTAAACCATCGGCATATCGACGCCGCTATAGCTGTTGTGCTTAAGTAATTGGTCGCTGAACCAGCCACGAGAAATCGTAAATCGATAGTCCAGACCGTAGAGAAGTGAAAAGCGAAAACCCCAGTCGATGTGATCCGTTTGATTTGTATCAGGCAATCGCTCGAGGTACAGAACGATTTGATTCAATTCCATCCGGTTCGGTCGTTCATCATAGACCAACGGAAAGTTTCCGTTCTCGCTGGTCTTTGATGGGTGGGAAGTGCTGATATTCCCCGAGAAATTTACCCAACCGTAAATTTGAAACTTGCT
>JBEDUS010000236.1:0-6626 GCA_040414975.1 Candidatus Udaeobacter sp. | reverse complement strand
AGGGAATAGTGTGCGATAAAGAAAATGTGGAAGCGGCAGCTTGCGCGATATTCCACCAGTCGCCATGTAAGATAGAGCGCTAAAAGGCCGAGCGGAAAAATTTGCAACATCAAAGCTCTCGTTCAGGCGTTGCAGCCAATCGCGTCTCCGAAAAAAAATCAGCCAGGGCACTGCTTGGTTGGCCGACCTCAGGGGCCCTTGCACTTCCATCAGTTCAGGCTCGGAAATCTGGAAATCGACCGGTTCGTGGTGCAGATGCTTCCAAATGGGAGTCGATAGTAGTGAAAAAAAAGGTTCGGTAGCGATCACTTTGCCACCACTTTTTAGTTTGTCGGCCGCACAATTAAGAAATGCAATTGGGCTTTTCAGGTGATGCAGTACGTTAGTGAGAGTAATTAGATCCAGGGTGTTATCTTTTACTGCCTCCAACTTGTCGATTTCATGGCAGTCAAAAATAAGGTCAAGGTAATCAAGATCGAGAACATCGCTGGTGATAATGTTCGGATAGAACTGTTTCAACGGTGACGTGCCGCTACCGATCTCCAAGATGGAAAGCTTTGCGGGATCTGGAAGATCCTTGAACTGATCGCGGTAAAGTTCGCGGTACCAAAAAAGCAGATTGCGATTAGCTCGAAGCCGGGCGCGATTGCGCAAGGTCTTATCGCGATCTTGCATCTGTTGCTCCGTGTCATAGGACATGTTGCTGCTTCGCCAGTTAGGGTGCGTACGCACCTGTTCAGTAGCCGAGCTTTAGCTTCAAGAAGCCGTGCCAGCACATTTTTAACATGACAAGTCCGTTACGAAAAACTTTTGTCATCTTGGTAGAACCGTAAATACGTTCCTGATAATGCACTGGCAAATCCAGGATCTTAAGGTTGAGCTTTGCTGCGCCAAACAAGAGTTCATAGTCGCCCCAGCGGTCTTCGGTCCCCCAGCTGCCCAGCATTGGCCTGATTCGCTCCCAGTCACTTCTCCAGAGGACCTTGGTGCCGCAGAGGGTGTCTTTAACCCTCTGGCCGAGCAGGTACGTAAAAGCGACACTGAAGAATTTGTTCCCCAGCATGTTTGCCGTATTCATTGCGCCTTTCGGCACCGGATAGACCAAGCGCGAGCCGTTCGCGAATTCTGCTTGTCCCGATGCAATCACCTCCAGAAAGTAAACTAATTGCTCGGGCATCGTAGTCAGGTCAGCGTCCAGAATCATAAGGATATCGCCGGTCGCCGCATTGAAGCCGGTCCAGACGTTTTTCGATTTGCAAATGCCCGGCCCTTTCTCGAGGCGAATCTGCTTGTGCGGGTAACAAGCACGCACTCGCAAGACCTCCTCGGGGGTGCCGTCGGTCGACTGGTCATCGCAGAAAATTATTTCTGTTTGCCTTCCCAGCTGCGGCATGCGGCGAACGGCGTCGTGCACATTTCCCCTCTCGTCTTTGCAGGGAATGATCACCGAAACGGACAGCTCCTCCTGCGGAATTGAAGGAGCCAACATTCTGGCAACGACTACCTGCGTCATGCATAGTCTGTTCAAAAAGGGCAGGCGGGCACAAAATCGATTTAAGAGAGCCGATAGCAGCGGCACGTACTTGGGCAGCAGTACGATTCGATGTGTCTCGAGGGCTTCAAAACCGGCGAGTTTCAGCAGATTTCGAATATCAGCGGTAGACAGCCAGTTCTGCTCGGCACGAGGGACCTTCATCCCGAGCCACTCTGCAAAGGTTACCAATGGCTCCCAGAGATGGTTATACGTCGCGACCAGCAAACGCGTGTGGCGCAGGCAGAGTGGCCTCAGATTGCGCAACGCTTGAAGCACATCCACGGTGTCGCCGATGTCGTTGAAGAGGATGTAATCGAATTTCTGTTCTGGCATGAAAGCCTGTCGGAACTCTTCCTTGTCCGGGAAGGCAACTGCGAATTCGAAGGTCGGGTGGCGTTGCTTTGCGATTTCCACGATCTCGGAGCAGATGTCAATGCCCTTGCCCTCGTTCGGCTGGACGACGGCTAAATGGTTGCCAGTGCCACAGCGAACCGACAAGACGTTTTTGTGTGGCTCCACCAGAAATTGAAGAAGCCGACTTAATAGCTCGTAATAGTATCTGTTCCGCTTAATCCAGCCCTCTCGGCGGGAAGCAATTCCGGCCAGGAGGCTGCGCGAACGTTCGCGCCTTTCTTCCAAGGCAGCCAATCCCCAGAACTCTTTGCTAGTCTGACGCTCGTTTACGGCAACCGATGTCATGAATGAACTTGTACTCGGAATATTGGGATATATTGACTGGGGAAGATCTGACAGAAGCGGAGCGGAGTGCCATCAAAAATTGATCCCACACGATTCGAAAAGAAAAGGATGGACTTGGCCGGCCTTGGAGCGAACCAACGCAGAGTTTTCAATGGTATCGTGTGGGCTTTGCATACGAACGCCGCTCTTGGCAAGAGTTGCCGGCGCGTTACGGAGGTTATCAGACTGTATCGGCGTTTTCAAGGTTGAGCAACGCCAACCTGATTGGGGCTGCCGTGCGGCAAGGTTTGACCGCTAATCCGTCGGATTGCGCAGGTCCTAGGGGTTGTTTGCGGCCACTTGCGGCGCGGGCTTAACCAGCCTAATCTGCGCGCTCAGCTTCTGAAGACCCGATGTCAAGGCTGCGATTTTCTTTTCTTGTTCTGCGAGCGTGAGCTCAAAGCGTTGCCGCTGCCGCACGATGGCAGACTGAAAATCCTTTTGCTGCTGCACGATAGTCGCTTCCTGTTTGACCATAGCTGCCTTTAATTGATCAATTTTGTCTTTCTGTTCTTGAATCGCACACCCTTGCTCCTCTACTTTGCGATGTTCCTTGAGGAATTCATTAAGCAACATCGCGTTCACGGTTTCGTAGCGGACGGTTTGAAGTTTGCCATCACGATCGCGTTTCACCAGATTGGGATCGACTTTTTCTACCTCCTCAGCCACCAGGCCAAACTGGGGGATCCTCCTGGGATCGAACTCTTTTTTGTAACGAAAGGTAACCGGTTTGAGCGCGAGGATGGCCTTGCTTGCCTCGTTCATCGGCTTGATCTCCTCCTTGAAACGGACCGCCGAAGGAACATTGACTGTACCGAGTTTTCCCTCACTTGTAACGAACACTGGGTCGCCGCCAGTGGCATCTGCACCGGCGATATTGCCGATATAACAGCTGTTGTCCTCGTTGCCACCCCCAGTGCCAATACAGATGACGTTATTTGCTGTGGTGATGCCGAGGCCGGCCTCAGCGCCCAGGGCCGTGTTTCCGTCGCCGGTGGCGTTAACGAGCGCGTCTTGACCGACGGCCGTGTTGAAGCCTGGTTCGAGGGTGGGGCCTTGGGTGTAGCTAAAGAGCGCGTGGTCACCGACTGCCGTGCAGAAACCGCCCCCATTGTTGTTATAGAGTGCTTCAACACCGATAGCCGTGTTATGGGCATTGGCGTCGTGGGTGCCAGCGGTCTGGCTAAAGAGGGCTTGGTAACCGATAGCGGTGTTCATGCTGCCGCTAATGTTGCTCTGGAGCGCACCAGCACCCGCGGCCGTATTAAAGTTGCCACCGGTGTTGTCGTGAAGCGCAGCAGCTCCCACGGCGGTATCTAAGACGCCGCCGGCGTTGCGGTAGAGCGCTCCAGCGCCGACTCCTGTAAGGTTGTTGCCGATGGTATTGAAGTAGAGGACACGAAAACCAATAGCCGTGTTCGAATTGCTACTCGTGTTGCTGTAGAGCGCATCCGCTCCGATGGCCATGTTAAAGCTCCCGGTCATGTTAAAAGCAAGGGCACGAGAACCAACTGCCATGTTGTAACTGCCGCTAGTATCGTGAAGAAGCGCATTTGCACCCACGGCGGTATTATTGATGCCGCTGGTGAGACTAAAGAGCGCATTATCCCCCTCGGCAGTGTTGTTGCCCGGATAGCCTCCGTCCGGTGGTGGGCTAACCGCGAAAGCGCTCGGCGCTGAGGGAAACCAAAAGCAGGCGACTGCGAGCAGAAGAATCAGGAGAAGTGAATAGTGAGAAGTGTTGGTGACAGGGGATGGCTGCTCCAATCTCTTGCGGGCGACATTGTCGTTGAGATTTTGATCTGGTTTTTTCATATATGACCTTCCTTTTCTCTAGCTGGGTTTACGGGGCGGGGAAGCTGCCGGGAGTGAGCGACCTGCCCGATGTTGACCTCGTTACGGTTTTTGACAGAAATGCCCCCAATTTGTCAAAGCAAACCGTTGTGGTTCGTGACTTCGCTCGTGCCCAAATTGAAAGACACGCGAGGCCGATTGTTCCGCTGGACCTAGCATGCGTGATCTACCGCCGTAGGAATCGCCTAAAGGTTATTCGAGATGGTAAACTTCGACCAACGCGTTGCCGGTAGCGCCGTTAGCTCCACTCACGATGGCCGTGTATTGTCCTGCTGGCAGGTGAAGGATGAGCGCGGATTCAAGCGCATTCGGCGGGGCAAGTCCATTCAGTTGGACATCAATGGCATTATTATTGTCCTGCCAGTTGTCGTTACTCGCTATGAGAGATCCGTGCGAGTCGTAGATTTGCAGCACGGGATCGCTTAGCGGGTTGCTCACACCGAAAGAAGCGAGTGACGGTCCAAGGGCACGTACGACCACGGTCGCACTTGCGACGTCTCCAATAATGAAGCCACTGATGAGCACGTTACCGCCCGTGCTGACATAACCGCGGCCGCTGACGTTCGCTAACTTAGAGTTGGATTGGGACGACACGTCGTAAACCTCGGCTAAACTAACGCCCTGTGTTGAGTTTTGCCCGGTAACCACGGCAGTATAGGCGCCTGGTGGCAAGGTCTGTAGAGTGGCTGATTCGTATGGGTTGCCTGGCGCCAATCCGTTCGCCGTAATTTGCGCGGCACCAGGATCCGTTTGCCAATTATCATTCCTTGCTATGACGGTCCCGGCAGAGTTGTGCACGGTCAGAACGGGGTCAGCGAGAAAACCAGAAACCCCGTGGGCACCAAGCGATGGTCCCAGGGCGCGAACCACTACTGACTTGGGTTGGGTTCCGCTAATAATAAAGCCATTGATTAGAACGTTGTCACCGCTCGATACCGTCCCGCGTGTCGAAAGATTGAGAGGTTGAGGCCCGACGGTCGGAAACTTTGTATCCTCCAGATGCACCGGGATGGCGTTAAAGGCCGTGTTGCAGGCATTGGTAGGATACTGGAAATAGAAAATCGTTTCGCCGGTCGCATTTAGACCCAAAAGCTGAGCATACTGATGTTGAGCCCCCAGGCCGCCAACGATCGAGTAGTCGATCAGATAATTTAGCGGTGCGTCTTCATAAACACTGCTGCAAATTGGACTATTGATAGCTTGGCCCATCTCATGATTCCAAACTTCGGTGGCCACTCCTGTGTTCAAATTCAACTGATACTTTCGCGGACTGGCATAATTGCGTTGTACTCCGACCGGTTGTTGCAACCAGCTGCTTTCCCCGTTGTCAAGTACCAGGATGTTCTGATCATAGGTGATTGAGACGGCGTGTTGCCCAGTTGGTGGCAGGCTGCCGGGCGCAAGCGTGAGTGCATATCGCCTTAGAGAAGGAAATTGGTACCATTTTTTAGTCGGATCTCCCAGGATCCACTTAATCGCGCCTGTTTCATAATCGAGACAAATAAGAAAATTTTCCCGGCTGGATATGATCACAGAGTCGTCCGCCCGATTGTAGGCAACAGCGTTATTATGGAACCAATCGGCCGGCGAAGGGTGGACGAACTGGCTGGGGTCGTCGCCCCCGGCCCTCATAGCTGCGCTGATGATATTGGCCAGGTTCCAGGTCTTCAAAACCGTGCCAGAAGCGTCCACTTCGATGTTCACCGATTCCACATAGGATGGTACAGTATCCGCATCCAGGATGATTCCAACTTTGCCACGGTCGATATTGTGATGAAAATCACTAATTCCAAGACTGCTGTAGTCGCCAACGAGCGTCCACGTGCCATCGAGATCGATTCGATATAGTTGAGGGCCCCAACCGAAATAGATTGCATTGTCGAAGAAGGTTGCAGTAAAGCCGAAGTAGCCGTTGGGTGCGGTCGCGCCCGCCCAGCGCAGGGCGCCATCGGTATCAATGATCGCGGGGGAGAAACCGGTGCACGCTCCTTTGATCAGAATGTAGTCATAGCTTAGATCGGTGTTACTCGTCCTGCGCTGCAAATATGTGGGATTGTTATATCCGCACGGGTCACTGAAGGTGGTGGTGGTGATTGTGGTGTTAACTTGTGTCGATGAGCCGTCCACAAATCGATAGGTCAGGGTAACCGTGTTATTGTATCCAGAGTAAAGTCCATACACCGGCAAATTAATCTGGCCGGTTTGCGGGTTTTCAAAACCTCGTTCCACGAGGTAGTCGTTGGCATAAGTGCCCGAAAGTGGTCGGGTGACGGAGCCTGGCTTTGGGGTGATTGTGAACTGAATGCTCTTCAGAACAGTCGTATTGCTGGCTGTGAGGCTCAGTTTGCTGATGAACGGTGTAGTCCCCGGCGTGTACCCGTTGATTATTATCGTGGTGTCATCCGCCTGATTGGAGCCGGCGAATGGGGCGATGAGGATGAACAGACCAGCAGCGATAACGACGGATGCGACGAGAGTTTTCATATAATTTTTATGGAGC
>JBEDUS010000235.1:0-2310 GCA_040414975.1 Candidatus Udaeobacter sp. | reverse complement strand
GCCACGCTGATTTTCTTTCGCCGGCGCATCTGCGAGGCGTCCCAGCGGCCAATAGTCGAGCAACAACATCAGGAATGGCCAGGTGACCAGCATCGGTTTAGCCAACAAACCCAGCGCAAGCGTAACTGCTGTCCACGCATACCACTTGCGCGTGCGCGTCTCGCCATAACGCGTGTAAGCCACGAGCGAAAGGAGGCCGAAGAAAGTCGAGAGCGCATCCTTGCGCTCAGACGCCCAGGCAACGGATTCCACGTGCAACGGATGGAGCGCGAAAAGCGCAGCGACCACCGCACTCGGCCACCGGGCATGTGTTGTTCGCAACAGAAACCAAAACACCAGCAGCGTGTTTGCTACATGAATGACGACGTTAACGAACAAATGGCCGCCTGCGTTCGTGCCAAAGAACTGGCAATCGATCATATGTGAAATCCAAGTGAGCGGATGCCAGTTTGCTGCGTAGAACGTTGTGAACGCCCATGTGAGTCCCGCGAATGTGACGCCGCGATTCACCATCGGGTTTTCCTTGGTGTACGTGGGGTCATCGAGACTGATGAACTGATGCCCGATTACTTGCGCGTAAATCCCGAACGTGATTGCTGCCAGAGCGAATAAGATGATGAGATCGGGTCGCCCGAGCGTTAAAGCATGGCTTGGCGGCGCAGCAGCACTTTGCCGGTTTGCTGCAGTAGAACCACTAGCCTTTCTTTTCCGCCCGGTTCGTTTCCCCATACCAGTTTGAGAGGCTACCAAACCACGAACACCCGGCCACGGGAATTCATATGATTGCAGCCGCCACGGCTGCCTCTACAGTGAAGCCGATGATTCTCGAACCGGTGCACCCGATCCAGTTGTCAGAAATACAAGAAGCGCGCAAACGAATTGCGGACACAATCGTTCGCACGCCTCTTCTTCGTCTGGAGCTCGCACCGGATGTTCCTGACGTTCGACTCAAATTGGAGAATCTCCAACCGATTAATGCTTACAAGCTGCGTGGCGCGGCAAATGCCGTCGCGCTGCTCCCCGATTCGGAGCGCCAGCGTGGCGTGTGGACAATCAGCGCGGGGAATGCAGGACAAGGGGTCGCCTATGCGGCGCGAAACGCGGGCGTGCCATGCGCAGTCGTAGTCGTTGAGACCGCGCCAAAATCGAAACTGGAACGGATGCGCGCGCTTGGTGCAAAACTCATTCCGGTGCCGTACGGCGTCGCATGGAAAGCATTGGACGAGCGCTCATTTCCTGGAGCGGACGGAACATTCATTCATCCCTTCGACGACGACAATTTCATCGCTGGCCACGGAACCATGGGATTAGAAATCCTTGAAGATGTGCCGAATGTGACGGCGGTGATTGCCAGCATCGGCGGTGGTGGTTTACTCACTGGCGTCGCCACCGCAATCAAAGCGATCAAGCCGGATGTAAAAATATTCGGAGTGGAACCGGAGACAGCCGCACCCGCTGCCCTCTCTTTCAAGATGGGTTCGCCGCAAGTATTCAAAGATTGGAAAGCCTCCTTTGTCGATGGTGCTGGCGGCCAAAGCATGTTCCCTCGCATGTGGAAACGAATGAAACCGCTCGTCGATGATTACCTGGTAGTTAGTTTGGAAGAGACGAAGAAAGCGATGCGACTTATGGCAGAAAAGACACGGGTAATCTCCGAGGGCGCCGGCGCGCTGCCGCTCGCTGCAGCTTTGACTGGGAAAGCCGGCAAAGGGCCGATCGTCGCAATCGTCTCAGGCGGCAACATCGATCTTAACAAGTTCTGCGAGCTGATCGCTACGTAAAGAACTGGCATTCGATATTGACTCTTGATCGAGAATTTGGGAAAACCTTCTCCGTAGTACAGCAAAGGAGGCGAACACAAATGAAAATTGGCGAAACAGCACCGGATTTTGAAGCAGAAACGACCCAAGGCCGCATCCGTTTCCATGATTGGATTGGCAACTCCTGGGCCATTCTGTTCTCACATCCAAAGGATTTTACTCCGGTTTGCACGACCGAGCTCGGTTACATGGCTAAAATTAAACCGGAGTTCGATCGGAGAAATGTGAAGATCATGGGATTGTCCGTCGATTCGACTGGCGATCATAACGGCTGGGCGAAGGACATTGAAGAAACACAGGGACAGGCGCCGAACTATCCAATCGTCGGTGACGCCGACTTTAAAATCTCAAAACTGTACGGAATGCTCCCCGCGGATGTTGAAGGCGACCCCAAAAAGCGGACGCCGGCAGATAATGCGACCGTGCGCAACGTGTACGTCGTCGGCCCGGACAAGAAGATAAAGCTGATCCTGATTTACCCCATGACGAC
>JBEDUS010000234.1:0-3126 GCA_040414975.1 Candidatus Udaeobacter sp. | reverse complement strand
GACTGCATTTCCGGCTCTATTAGCGCTCGTTAGCTCAGCCTTCGCCGACGAGGACCCTGTTCCCCATCCGACTTGAACCATGTATTCCTGATCATGATGGAAAATCACGGCTACAGCCAGATTTTCGGCAACCCAAATGCGCCGTTCATTAACCAACTCGCGAAGTCCTCGAATTACGACACGAATTACTTCGCTATCGGTCACCCCAGTTCGATCAACTACCTGGAAATCGTAGGCGGGTCGAACTTCGGCGTTCGTTCCGACGACTATCCGAACTGGCACAGCACCTGCACGCCGAACCTAATCTCTGGACTGACTACATTTGACAGCCCGGCCTCGGTTCCCCCGCTCGTATGCCCGATTTGGGGCGCCGGCGCGGATGCGGAGACACCCGCCCTGGACTGCACGAACGAGGTCTCGGCGCCGCCTTGCCTATGGGACATCGATGGAGTGCAGTCCATTGCCGCCGCACCCAATACGATTGGAAAGACTATCGGCGATCAACTCGTCGAACGGGGCCGCACCTGGAAGAGCTACCAGGAAAGCCTGCCGCCCGGCGGCGCTGACACAGTGAATTATAGCGACGGTTTCTTCACCAACAACACGGATTTCACTGCGTTGATCAGTGCAAAATCGTTCGCGTCGTGGAGCGCGCAAGGTGTAACGATTCCAACGATCGGGAGCCAGGCCGACGCGCAGGGCGATATCGTCCTTCTGTACGCCGCCAAGCACAACCCCTTCGTTTATTTCCGCAGTGTGCAGGAAGGCACGAACCCAGCCAACAGCTTGCGCAACGTCGTCGGCTTTGATGGCCCAGGCGGACTGTTCCAGGATCTAGGCTCCGGGAATGTGCCGGATTTCTCATTCATCGTGCCGAACCAGTGCAATGACCAGCATGGACGCGGCAACGCCGGCCCGTTCTGTAACTTCGACGAGAGCGACAACGGCACGCAAACAGGCCTGAACCAAGCGCTGATCCTACAAGGCGATGTCACTGTTCAGCGGATTGTGACGTCCATTCAGAGCTCTCCCGAATGGAAAAAGGGCAACAACGCCATCATCGTGGTGTGGGACGAGAACGACTATACAGCGACCCCCAACAAGGTGCTTTTGATTGTGGCGACCAACCATGGCGACAACGGCGCTGTCAGCGGCCAATCTTACAATCACTTTTCACTGCTCAAGTCGCTCGAATCGGGCTTCCATTTGCCGTGCCTCAATCATGCGTGCGACAACGGCGTCAACGTGATGACAGACCTCTTCGGCGGCAGATGAATTAGGTCATGGGCGAGCTGTGGTCCTCGGCTAACGATGTGGCGAACCGTCCTCGCGTTCAAAGCTGTTCACATACGGAGGTTAGCCGGTTGCAGTCGCTTCCCTGGGCATCATCGTTCTTAGGGACGTAATTCCAACTCAGGCGAACATAAAGCGAAACATTTGGACTCGCTTGCGTGGAAGACAAGCTCACGCAAGTCCAGCTTGCGGAGCTCCGAAAGAAACTCTCCACGAGGAGCGTCACCGCCGTGATGGACGCCTATCGGAGCGCCTATTTCCCGTGAAAGCGCGAAGGCCATAAAGTTCCTTCGGCGCATCCACTACTGGCGGGCCTTTCCGCGCCTTCGACGAATCGGATTGAGTCACCTGCTGAAACCGCAGATGGCGCTGCAGAATTTCAGAGCGCTGCATAGCTCCGGATTTACCGTGCATCCTTTTCGATCCGTCGGTCGGGCACAAGCCACATCACCGCGACAAGCGCATAGCAGCCGTATGCGACCATGGGCCAAACGAAGGCGAGAGGAATCGCGACTAGATAGATGAGCACGCTGGCGAGCCCTTTACGATCTTTTCCAATCGACATCGCGAGTCGTGAGGATGCTCCATGATGCGCGACAAGCGCCTTCGTCAGCGTGAAGTACGCGAGGCCGGCAAAGAGCAGCATCAAACCATAAAACGCAACCGGCCATGGAGCATTGTAATTCTCACCGATCCATCTGGTCGCGAAGGGCACAAGTGAAAGCCAAAATAGCAAATGCAGATTAGCCCAGAGGATCGATCCCGAAACGCGTTCAGACGCGTGCAATAGATGGTGATGATTGTTCCAGTAGATGCCGACGTAAACGAAGCTCAAGACGTAACTCAAAAAGACTGGAAGCGTGGACCGAAGCGCTTCAAGTGACGGCGCCGGCGGCACCTTGAGGTCCAAGACCATAATCGTAATGATGATGGCGAAGACGCCATCGCTGAAAGCTTCGAGACGCCCTTTATTCATCGGGGACGCTTCTTGATCACCTGATCTTACTCTGAACGCAGCGCAGGCTGTCGATGGGAGGCTTGGGCCGCCTCGCGCCATCGACCCCGTCGCGCCAATCGTCCGCACCTTGGACCGGCAAGACGGGGATACCGGACTTCATTCCGGCTGCGGAACAACGAGCCGTGTACTTTCCGCAAGCCCCACACATCTTAGCCACATCGCGGGAAGAAAAAACTTACAGCCAATCGTGGGGAAAACTTTGCAGCATTACGCGGGACGGAACAGACCCACCACGAAAATAAACATCGCCATGGCAAGCCATGTGATGATCATCCGACGCGGCGGCCTGAAAAGCAGAACCGCCAGTCCGAACATCAGGCCGAGTTGTGGAGCGCCTGGATGGCTGTTCATGGCCACAATCATAACGCGCTTCCATGGCCGCCGCTCAAAAACAGCCCTGAACTGATAATCTGTCCGGCATATCCTTCCAAATAGCGAGTCGGCGCGGCTTTTGACATTCTCTGGTTATCGGGGCGTGCTGCTTGGCTGGGTCGCGCATTGTTCGAGCGCAAGGGGTAACTCCGCTTCAGAAAACCGCGCTGACGGATCGAATCACGTTCATGTCAGGCAATGTCAGCAACATATGCGTCGTTGCATCGAACGATAGCCTGATGATGGTCGAGGAGGGGCTGCGGCGGTTTCCACCCAGCTTCAGAAAATGATCGCCCAAGATATCGGACCGCAAGAAGCCTCCCGCCGCAGTCTGGATTGCGCCGGTCATTCCGCCGTCGGCGGAGCGTTTGTCCAACCTGAGAACGGAGTCAGACGTCGCGGCAATCGCCTTCCAGAGCCGCAGCGATAATCCGGTTCTGTTG
>JBEDUS010000233.1:0-8060 GCA_040414975.1 Candidatus Udaeobacter sp. | reverse complement strand
GCCACGCCGAACAATCTTTTGGTAGAAGCGCTTCAACGCGCCGAGTGATCCAACCTTAAAAGCCCTGTGAGCATTTTCCGCGTTGCTGAACATTGCGATCTCGTGGTGTTCCTCACGTGGACGACTGCTCAGAAAAGCGGTCGCGCCGATTGGGTGACTCGCGTCACTGCCGCCAACGACTTGCATGCCCATAACGTCGCGGTAAAACTCGGCTAGCGAGGCTGGATTCTTAGCATACATGCCGACGTGGCCCAGACCAATCATGGCTAAACTATCGTGTTTTGTCTTCATAAACGGTTTTCCGGTGGATCCGCTGTTTATTTGTTTGTTCTTGTTCGTTGAGTTCACCTGCACTAAACAGCACCCGAGATCATCGGCGTACGCTCGCCGAACTGGGGCTGTTCGAGTTGGTCGAGCATGAAGCGAGCGACGTCTTCGCGCGCAATGCGCATCGTCGCAGCGTAACGATCGACGCGTCGGGTGCCGGTACTCGCACCGTTAGTGAGAGTAGTCGGCCGGACCGCTTGCCAATCTAGCCCGCTCGCGGCGAGAAGTGCCTCGGCGCGCTCAATATCTTCGTAGTCAACGTGGATGTTGGAAATCCGAAAGACCACGCGCAGCGGCCACGCCACGGTCTTGCGACTATCACCGACCCCGGCCGCGCTCACCATCGAGATCCGCGAGACGCGCTGCCGTTTCATCGCGGCAAGCATATACGCGGCGGACTGCGAGAGTAGTGTCAGCGGGGACACAATCGACGAGAAGGGATTGCGTCCATGACGATCGCGCACGCCGAGCGCAGTCACGACTGCGTCTTTGCCAGAGACCGCCGTATTGACGAATGCAGCGTTGAGAGGATCGCCGCGAACGACGTCAGCGCCTTGGGGGACAATCGCGCTTGCGCCCTCACGCATGACCGCCGTTACCTGGTGCCCTCGCTCGACGGCGAGCCGTACGAGCCACTGCCCGGTCGCGCCGTTGGCGCCGAATACGACCAGTTTCATCGGCCGTTCAATTGCTCATAGAAATGTGTCCATGGAAAGAAATCTCGCATCCAACAGCCAAGTCCGAGTATATGACGAATAGCAAAATCGGCAAAAACCTCCATCGGATAGCGCTACGGCGGTCTGAGCGACTTTTGCACTCCGCTCAGGCTAAGCGCTCAACGAGTCGAAACTCGACTTGCTACGAGTCGCCATGCAAAAGCTGACTGCGTTTCCGGAACTAGAATCGGCGATTTTTTAAAACGAGGCGAAACGTTGACTACCGAGCCGCAACCAGTCTTGAACAATCAGTGAAGGTTGCGAGGTTCTTAGATGCTTAAGTTCCTACGACATCTCGACATTGTATCTCAGTTAGTTATCGTCACAACGTTCGTTCTGTTCGCCGTCGCTCTTTTCATCAAGGGCTTCGGCCACGGCCTCCTGCTTGAAGCCGGCGTCTTCCTGATCTCCGTGAAGTTGGTAATGATGGCCGCCAAGAACTTTCTTCTCGCGAAGCATCTGGATGATCGTCTCGATCGCATAGAAGCGAGCCTGACGCGGATCGAAGGCCCTCTCGAACCGCCAGTCTCCGCGTGATCGGTTACGTTCTTCGCCGCGAGCTGGTTCCATTTGCGATCCAAACGGCGGCGCGATAATAAAACTTATGAACCGTGTAATTCCGCAACTGTTTGCAGTGGTGCTCAGTATTGCCTGTTTTGTTCCGGCGCCGGTTTCAGCTTATTATTACCATGGACGGTACTACCGCTATTACAATCGGGGCCATTATTACCGATATTATCGCGGCGGGCACTACTATCGGCATCGGAATTGGGTTGCCGGTGTGTATGGGCGCCCAGGGTATTATCGCTATTGGTGAACCAGCAAGCCACGGCAGGGTGCCGTGGCAAACTCACTGAAGGTATTTCGCCGAGGGGGGCGTTGGCTTCGTCGATTGGTTAGGCATTCTCTCACGCGCTGGGCTCAGACCTTGCCCGGCATAGTATCAATCGATTTCCACTCTTCCGGAGTCAATTTGACCTTTGCCGCACCGACATTTTCTTCCAGGTGCGCCACATTCGCTGTGCCAGGGATTGGTAGCATCACTGGCGAGCGCTGCAGAAGCCACGCGAGCGCGACCTGGCGAACACTCACGCCATGAGCCTTCGCCGCCGTTTCTAGTGCATCATCAGCCTTCAAACCCTTGGTTCCTCCAATGGGATTCCACGGCATGAAGCCGAGACCCTCCCTCTCGCAATAAGCCAAAGCGTTTTCCCATTTACGGTCGTCAACGTTGTACCGGTTCTGCACACTGACAATCGGTAGAACCTTGTGCCCTCGCTCGATTTCCTCCGGACTGACCTCGGATAAACCGACATGCCGAATCTTCCCAGTACTCTGCATTTCCTTGAGCGCGCCGAGCGATTCCTCCAGCGGCACTTTGGGATCGACCCGGTGCAATTGATACAGGTCGATCCGGTCGAGCCGGAGCCGCTTCAGACTTTTTTCGACACACCCTTTGAGGTATTCAGGTCGACCGTTTGGCTCCCGTTTGTCACGTTCCGGCCGCTTCAGACCGCCTTTCGTCGCGATAACGAGTCCAGTCGGGTAAGGATAAAGCGCCTCGGCAATGAGCAGTTCGCTTGTTTCCGGTCCGTACTCGTCTGCGGTGTCGATCAAGTTCACTCCGAGTTCAACCGCGCGCTTCAGAACCTTGAGCGCGTTGTTCCGATCGGCAGGCCAGCCCCAATTCCCTTCGCCCGTGATGCGCATCGCACCGAACCCGAGCCGATTCACCGGAAGATCGCCCCCAAGTTTCCAAACCGAGTTCGTGGCCAGGCTCGGCGTCGGTGATGGAGCGGCCCCGAATATTTCCGGTCTTCCCGCTAACAGCGCAGCTGCGCTTGCCAAACCCACGCCAAGAAATGTTCGGCGGGTAACGTCACCATCTAGCCGTCTTTCGTTCGCGTTTGCCGATTCTCCACACATCACGCTCAGCTATCCTCAGTAAGAACCGCTCTCAGCGCAAGCCCTGCAGACGCAGCTGTACTGCCTAACGAGACAGAGATAAAGCCACGGCAGGGCGTCGTGGCAATCACACGGGAGGCATTTTGAGATGGGGCTGTTGGCTTCATCGATGGATTAGACCCACTTTTAGAGAATAGATGTGCCCGACGGCGTCTATTATTCGTATGCAGAGAGTGTTTTTCCTGTCGTTATTCGTCAATCTCTTCGTGCGCCTGAGCGGCGAGGCGCAGACTCCTTTAACGCTCGATGATGTTATCGCGCGTAACACCGAAGCGATGGGAGGCCGCGACCGGATTGAATCGGTGCAGACGCTGGAAGTGACTCTGCACATCAAGGACCCGGACTTTGAGGTAGATGGTGTTTATCATGCCGCGCGGCCGGGTAGGATGCGAATCGATATCCTGAATAATCGCAAGTGCGTTTATATGGAACGCTTCGATGGTGCCAAGGGCTGGCAATGGAACGGAAAGGAAGAAAAGGAAGAAGGCGCAGTGCCGACCGCAGCGCTACGGCACGGGGTTGAGTTGCCGGGTAATCTATTCGGCTTGCATGAAATGCAGAAACGTGGGCATCGGCTTGCGCTAACCGGCCGGGAAAAGATTGATGGGACCGACTATTATGTCGTGCGCGTCTTCTTTGCTGACGGTTATGATTGTTCTCTCTACGTTGATCCGCAGACTTGGCGGATCACACGGCGGCGCGACGTGCGGGCGTTGCATCCGGATGTTGATCCGACCAAAACCACGATTGAATCTCGTAAATCGGACTGGCGACGGGTGGATGGGGTTTGGTTTACCTTTGCTGGCGAAGACGTCGATCTCAAAACCGGAAAGGTTCTCGAAACCGCGACCATGAAGGACATCAAGGTCAATCCGACAATCGATCCCGCGATTTTCAGCAAGCTGTGAGTCGCCGCGCTGTCGCCTAACGAGAAAGAGATAAGCCACGGCAAGGTGTGATGGCAATCACGCTGAACCTATATCGACGTGGGGCCGTTGGCTTCGTTGCCCGGTTAGGCCGCGGCATGCGGCTGCCGCGCGGCGTCAATAGCCCGAGGACGCGTCAGCGTGTGTCGCCTATAACTTTGACGTTTTCGTCCTATAGTTTTTTCGACGAGTTTAAGGCGGCGCAACGTTACAAGCCTGAACGGGCTTTTCAATTAAACACCTCTCCCGATTAGCCGCATGTCAGGCGAGGCCTACATCAAATCAGGCTTGACGAGCTCCGCACGGTTCACGCATAAATGGCGCATATCAAACGGGATCTAACTCACTCGGAGGACATTTCCCCGCGAGGCTCTTCGCTTCTTCCTGGATTCCCGCAACTACCAAGAATGAATTCGGCGGGGAAAGGAAAGGTTCGCTTATGAAAAGTAAAACTTCACTCATGGGAAATTCGATGAACCGGTTTCCCGTGCGGCGCGGTTTTCTTCTAATCGCGCTCATTGTCGGCGTCTCCCTCATGGCTGCCGAATTGCGGAGGCTTCGTGAAACGCTCGACGAGAACGCCTCCGTTAGCGGCGATGACAATTGCGCTGCTTTGTTGCCACAATGAGATCTGGTTTGTCACACTTCCAAGGTGAAAGGAACTTCGGTCACTCGCGAAACTTAAGCTTTCAATTCCCGTAGTTACACTTGCTATGCTTGGGCGCATGAAGGGAACTCCTGGCACGCTTCACGACGGCGGCGCGAGTTTTGCAACTACGCACTGGAGCGTCGTTGCACAGTCTGCTCTAACGGACGTGCCGGAAGCGGCGGATGCTCTTGCCAAATTATGTGAAACGTATTGGTCGCCAATCTACAGCTTCATCCGCCGACGGGGTTACTCTCCTGCTGATGCGGCGGACCTAACCCAATCATTTTTCGCATATTTTTTGCGAACCAAGGCCTACGCGCGAACGAATCAGCTTCACGGTAAATTCCGGTCCTTCTTGCTCGCTTCGGTAAAAAATTTTCTCGCGGATAATTGGGATCGCGACCAAGCGATCCGGCGTGGCGGCGGCTATCAATTCGTTTCGCTCGATCAGCAAACTGCAGAAGCATTTTACGATGCTACAAGCGCGTCCGCTTCAACGGCGGAACGTGTTTTCGAACTACGCTGGGCTAAAAGGCTGACTGCCAGCGCGCTGAATTCTTTGCGCGAAGAATTGCTAGCCGAAGGCAAGTGCCAATTCTTCGAAGAACTGAAGGGCTTTCTTATCGGCGGCAGCGTTCTTCCATCGTATGATGAGGCGTCGGCACGGACGGGCTTTCCCAGAGCAACAGTCAAAACGCACGTCCATCGGCTGCGGCAGCGGTATCGGGAAATTGTGCGTCGCGAGATTGCTCGCACTGTTTCGGCGCCGCACGAGATAGACGAAGAGGTACGTTATCTTTGTAGTGTGTTGGCGGAAGCCGTATGAGCGAGCGACAGACTGTGGAATTGAAACTTACCCATGCAGTCTGCGCGCGGTGCGGTTCGCGGCTCAGTTTTTCCGGTGATGCAGAAATGGTTTGCGTCACATGTCTGCTGCACATTGCGCTACGCGACCAAGATGGCGATTACAGTGGATCGCATCGGTTCGACCAATACGAACTGATCACCGACGACCACGGCACGCCGGTCGAGTTAGGTCGCGGGGCCATGGCTGTGACCTACAAAGCCTTCGACACGAACCTCCGTTGCGAAGTTGCACTCAAAGTAATCCATCCGCGCTACCTCGTAGACGGATCTGGTCGTGCGCGTTTTCTATCCGAAGCACGCGCCGCCGCGCAACTCCGGCACCGCAACATCGCATCAGTGTTTCATCTCGGTAGCGAGCGCGGCGAATGCTTCTACGCGATGGAACTGGTCGAGGGCGAGACCATCGAAGATCGGGTGCGCGACAAAGGGCCGATCGAGGGTGGGACTGCGCTCGAGATCACTCTGCAAATCACCCGCGCCCTCGCCGCCGCAGGCGATCGCAAATTCGTTCATCGCGACGTCAAACCCTCGAACGTAATGCTTTGTAGTGAAGCTGATGGCGTAATCGCGGCGAAGTTAATCGACTTCGGCCTGGTCAGAGACGTCACTGATCAATCCGCAAGCGCAAGCGGCAGCCCCGTTCGGACCGGCTTCATTGGCACGCCACATTTTGCGAGTCCGGAACAGTTCGCCGGAGAGATGGCCGATGGGCGTTCTGACATTTACTCGTTAGGTGCGACGCTCTGGTTTATGTTGACCGGCAAACTGCCGTTCGATGGAGGCCACGAACAAATCCGGCAGCAACAACTCAGAGGAGTGTTGCCGCTGGATCAACTCAGGGGAGTGCCCCGCCCTATCGTGGATCTGATCAGGCACATGCTCGAGGTTGATCCAGCGAAGCGTCCCCAATCGCCGGCGGCTTTGAAGGAACAACTGAACAAGTGCACCGCTGCTATTGATGCGGCGAAGCAAAAACAGCCGCGCCGATATGCCTACGGCGTGTTGGCCGCTGTCGCATTCGTTGTCGCCGCGCTAGGGGCTTCTTACATTTTTCAACGCAAGCTCACGCCCAGCGCCCCAGGCGAGATCGCGCCAGAAAAAACCATTGCCGTGCTGCCGTTTGAAAATTTGAGCCGCGATCCGGAGAACGCTTTCTTCGCTGACGGCATTCGGGCGCAGATTGTCGCACGCTTGGCGAAGGTTATGAACTTAAAGATCGTCTCTGGCAGCTCCACTCGACGTTACCAGAGCGCTCCGGAAGATCTCGTACAAGTCGCCGCGGCACTTGGCGTAGCAAATGTGTTGGAAGGCAGCGTCCAAAGAGAAGGCGAAAAGTTTCGGATTACGGTTCGGTTGATGGATGCGAAGAACAACGTCGATCTATGGAGGCAATCCTACGACCGCGTGTTTAGAGACGTTCTACAAGTGGAAAGCGAGGTCGCGCGGCGTGCGGCTGGCGCGTTGGGACTAAAGCTTACTCAGCCAGAAAAACGCGCGATCGACAAAAGCTCAACATCGAATCCGCAGGCTTACGAAGCGTATCTGAAAGGACGCTATATATGGCTGCAACGAACATGGGACGGCTATCGACAAGCCAAAGAATATTTCGACCAGGCGATCACCTTGGATCCAAACTACGCGCAGGCATATGCTGGATTAGCGGAGGCGTATCATTTTTTGGCTGACCTCGATCCGCGCAATTACAAAGAGAACATCGACAAAGCTAAGACTGCTTACCAACGGGCCTTACGGCTCGATCCAATGCTACCCGAGGCGCACGCCATCGCTGGTCTCGTGGCGATGAATTACGATTGGGATTGGCCACTCGCGGAACAAGAACTTGGGCGCGCCATCGCACTGGATCCCAACGAAGCCCTTTTTTACGACTGGAATGCTGAATATCTTATGGCGGTCGGGAGAGCAAGCGCGAGCATCGATAATATCGAGCGCGCACGCGAACTGGATCCGTTTTCGGTCATTATCAACTCCGATCTCGGTAAACTGCTATATTTTGCCCGCCTTTACGATGAGGCGGAGGCACAACTAAAACAAACCCTCCGGATGGACCCCGATTTTATCCAGCCACACCGCTACTTGGGTGGAGTCTATATCATGAAACACCGCTTTGACGACGCAATCTCTGAGTTTGAGATTGCTAAAAAGGACGGCGACAACCGAATGGTGGGACTGATGACATATGCCTATGGAATGGCAGGCAGAAAAATCGAAGCAGCACAGATGCTCGAAGCCATAAAAAACCTTGCCGAGAGAAGAGGTGATTTGGACAAAATCTGCTTGGCATGGGCCTACATAGGCTTGGGCGAGAAAGATCGTGCGATCGCATGTCTGGAGGAGGATTACAAGAGTCACCGCGTTCATATGACCTCTCTAAAATCGAATCCGGAATACGATCCCTTGCGATCGGACCCGCGCTTTGTCGATCTTATGAGCCGAGTGCATCTGGCGCCGTAGGCGGGCCATTTTGCCTGATGCCTCCCTGCGACAGTTTGGCGTGGCGATTCACAGCCCATCAGGTGGAAGCTATTGGCAACTGAAACTGCCGCCGTTTTGGCATTTCCCCTCTGCGGCGACCTAGGCTTCGAAAAAATC
>JBEDUS010000232.1:0-13129 GCA_040414975.1 Candidatus Udaeobacter sp. | reverse complement strand
CCAGCAGCATTTAATGCGCTGTTAAAGACTCTCGAGGAGCCGCCCCAGCATGTGAAATTCATCTTCGCAACAACCGAACCGCAGAAAGTCCTGCCAACTATTCTGAGCCGTTGCCAGCGGTTTGATCTGCATCGCATTCCGGCAAACCTCATTGCGAAACATCTCCAATTCATTGCTGGAAAGGAGAAAATCTCGCTTGAGCCCGCGGCTGCGCATGCGATTGCGCGCGGCGCCGAGGGTGGTTTACGAGATGCGGAATCGATGCTCGATCAACTCGTTGCGTTTTGCGGAGAGAAGATCAACGAGAACGATGTGCTCGATGTTTTTGGATTTACGAGCGAACAAACAGTTGTCGACCTGACAGGACGAATTCTGCGGGGCGAAACTGCAGACGCGATCGATCTGCTGCATCAGCAAAGCGACGCCGGCAAAGACATGATGCGTCTCATGTCGGACTTGATCGCTTACCTGCGCGATCTGCTCGTATTCAAGGCGAAGCCGGATGCACTGAAGGAAGATGTCCAGGCTGATGTGCAAACGTCGCTCGCGGCCTGCAGTGAACTGGTTACGACGGACCGCTTGCTGGAATTGGTTGATCAATTTGCCGCCGCAGAAGGCCGAATGAAGTGGGCCCCAAACAAAAAGCTGCATTTCGAAGTCGCGATCATCAAGGCTATTCAAACCCTGGGACAGGCAACATTGGACGAAGTAATCAAAAAGCTTGCCGAACTCCGCGATGGAGGTAACCCGCGACCGCCAGCCATTTCCGCGCGACCTGTAGCCGCGGGCGCTGGCTGCGGCAGCGAGGGGTCCCATCCGCAAAAAGCCGGGGTCGCCGCCTCCGGCTCCAAGCCCGAGGCGCCACGCGTTCAGGAGACGGCTACAAATATTAAGCCGGAAACCATTTGGGAGGCCATCCTCACCAAGATTCCCGCGAAAGGTTTTTTGCGAACGCTGACCGAATCAATTCGTCCGGTTGGAATCGATGGCCGCAATTTCTTGCTGGGGCATTCGCCGGATGACAAATCAAGGATTGAAGCGCTCGCAAGCGCGAACAACCGCAGGCAACTGGAGATGCTCCTTAAAGAAGGGACCGGCCGTGATTGGTCGGTGAAATTTGTGCCTCAGGAGGGAGTCGTACCAGCCTCCGATTCGGGGAAGCAATCCGAAAGTTTCAAAGACGAGCCGCTTATTCAAGAAGCGATCGGGTTGTTTAACGCTCAGGTGATCCAGGAGAACTAAGACACGGGCGGCCGCTCGTCGCAACGCAAAGACCATGAATCTAAACAAGTTAATGAAGCAGGCTCAGAAGATGCAGGAGCAAATGGCAAAAACGCAGGCCGAGCTTGAGAGTAAAACTGTCGAAGTAAGCGCGGGTGGCGGAAAAGTGAAAGTGACAGCAAATGGCGCCGGGGATGTTCTCGCCATCAAGATCGACAAAGAAGTCGTCGACCCAAACGACGTGGAATTTCTCGAAGAAATAATTCTCAGCGCGGTCCAGCAGGCCGTGGAACAAGGCAAGGCGCTCGCGCAATCAGAGATGAACAAGATTACCGGCGGCCTTGGCCTCTAACTAGCGAATCGACAGATCCTGTAGGGCGTCCGCCGCCGCGGACGCCAATTCCCGGTTCGGCGTTTTCGCAGAAACGCTCTACAACAATTGTGTTCATTCGTGGTTGATCTCCTCTGCGCCAAAATAAGGTTGCAATCTTTCCGGAATTCTTACCGAACCATCTGGCTGTTGATAACTCTCGATCAAAGCCGCAAACAACCTGGGCAATGCCACGCCGGAGGCATTCAGTGTGTGGCAGAACCGATTTTTCCCGTCGCTGTCCTTGAATCGAAGATGCATCCGCCGCGCTTGGAAGTCCTGGCAGTTTGAGCAACTTGATACCTCCAAATAAGCCTCCTGCCCCGGCGACCAGACTTCAATGTCATAACTCTTGGCCGCTGCAAAACCCAAATCGCCGGTGCAAAGCTCGACCACTCGATAATGCAAGCCTAAGAGTTGCAATACGCGTTCCGCGTTGACAGTAAGCGATTCCAGCTCGTCGTACGACTTTTCCGGCGTGGTGACTTTGACCAGCTCCACCTTGTCGAATTGATGAACGCGGATTATGCCACGGGTTTCACGACCTGCCGCGCCAGCTTCCCGCCGAAAACAAGGCGTGTAAGCGACGAACTTCCTTGGAAGACTGGTAAGGCCCAGAATTTCATCGCGATGAAAATTGGTAAGCGGAACCTCGGCAGTCGGCGCAAGAAAAAGCTGGTTCTCCTCCAAACCGTACATGTCCGCTTCAAACTTCGGAAGCTGCGATGTCCCGACCATGCAATCGCGCCGGACCAAAAACGGCGGGCTGATTTCGGTGTAACCATGCTCGCGTGTGTGCAAATCGATCATGAAATTAATGAGCGCACGTTCCAGCTTCGCGCCTGCGCCCGTGAAACAAATAAAACCGCTACCGCTCAATTTTGCCGCGCGCTCCATGTCTAGGAGGTGCAGTTTTGCTCCAAGAGCGACGTGATCGACGGGTTTGCTTAGTTTTGCTTTCTCGCCCCAAGTCCGCACCACACGATTCGCGGCCGCGTCTTTGCCAATCGGAACGCTTTCATGCGGCAGATTTGCGAGCCGAAGAAGCAAATCATTTTGTTCCTCTTCAGCTCCCGTTGCCCGCGCGGTTAAGTCCGTGATCTGTTCGCCAATTTGGCGAACACGTTGCTCAAGCTCATCTGTCACTTCGCCGCGCGATTTTTTGCCACCGATCTCTTTGCTCAATCGTTTGCGATCGGCATTTAGTTGCTGCAGTGCCGTCTCAGTTTTGCGGCGCTCGGCGTCCACGCGCAACACGTCGTCGATTTTGGCTGCGTCTCCCCCACCTCGGGTGTCAAGGCGCTCGCGGACAAAATCGGGCTTCTCTCGAATCAGGCGAATGTCGAGCATGGCGCAGACTATCAATGAAGTTAAAACGTTACAAATGTTACAGCCTTAAAGCGGTCCTCTTTGTAACTCTTTTAACCTTTGAACTGCGTTGTATAATCCCTTGTGGAAAGACTTGACCTTCTTGCCGTCGCCCTCGGCCTTGCCGCCCTCGCCGGGATCAACCTTTATCTGACAGTTTTCGTCACCGGTTTGGCCATTCATTTTCACTGGATCGCCGTGGCGCCGCAGTACCAATCGCTCGCGATCCTCGGCAACTCGTGGATCATCACAATCGCCGGCATTCTCTATTTCCTGGAATTCTTCGCGGATAAAATTCCTTGGGTGGATTCGATCTGGGACGTCGTCCACACTGTGATTCGCCCTATTGGCGGCGCGCTACTTGCAATTCAGGTACTTGGTCATCCAAGTCCCGCCTTGACCGTAATTGTAGCGTTGCTCGCGGGCGGAACGAGCCTGGTGGCGCATACCGCAAAGGCGGCTACGCGTCTCGCCACTAACTCGTCACCGGAACCATTTTCAAATATCGGCTTGAGCCTGGGCGAGGACGCTGCGGTGCTGGGTGGACTGGCTCTTGTGCATTTCAATCCCGTACTTGCTCTCGTTATCTTTCTGATCTGCATCGGCGCGTTTTTCTACTTTGCTCCAAGAATTCTGCGCGCAATGAAAGTAAAAATTTGGCTGGCCTGGAGAAAACTGAATGGCCCAGCCGACCGCCGCGCACTGGTGAAATTACCATCCATGTTGCCAACGCGGCTCGCGCCCGTTTTCGCCAAGGAAAATGTTCTGGGCGAAACAATCGCGTGGGCTGTGCCATGCGTGAGCGGACGCGGCCGCCGCATTCCAGCAAACCTATTCGGCGCGCTGGTCGCCACGAATGAGGAACTGAATCGAATTACTTTCATAGCACGAAAAGCAGGACGGCCGTTCGCGCGCGCGATCGACCTGGAAGGCTCAAACGTGGCTCGCGAGCCCAAGTTTCTTGCCGAGAACCTTGTCATTTTTCCTGCCGCTGGAAAGGGTCCCAAGTATTCGTTCGTTTTCGCGCGGCAGCAGGCGGCCTTGGTCGAGCAGATCGTACATGATTTGCGACGCCGTCTCAGCGAACCGGCGTTACAGGAACAAGTTACCGCGGAATCCGCGAAACTGTAGCCGCTTCCCTGTGGGAAGCGCGCGCGCCGCCCACAGAGCGGCGGCACAGAAGCCGTCCATGATACCACGCGTGACTTTCGCAGGCGCGCCTCTCATAATCTTACCGTGACTCTTCTCCCCGATTGCTACGCACAAATACGCGATTCTGATCGTGTTCGTGAGCGTGCGTTGTTCGTCTCGCCGCGGATTCCAACCGAACTGGAACTACAAGCTCGCTGGTTCGCTGGAGATTTTGGCAAACATTTCGTCAGCACCGCTGGCGATGAGATCGAGGTCGTGCAATTTGGCACGTGGAATCGCGAAGCCGGGCCCGATTTTCATGACGCTGGAATTCGGATAGACGGCAGCGATCCAATTCGAGGTTGCATCGAGATCGACCTTCTGGATCGCAGTTGGGAAACGCACGGACATGCGACCAACCCAGCTTTTGACGAGACTGTGTTGCACGTGTTCGTGCAGAGGAGTGACCGCGAATTTTTCACGCGCACAAAATCCAATCGGAACGTGCTGCAGCTGCATATCGATCCAGCGGTTCTTCCAGACGCATTCAGCGCGAATATTCCGTTGGCAAGACCGGGTCGTTGTCAGGCGCCGCTCAAAGATTTACCAGGAGAACGCGTCCGCTCCGTGTCGGGCGCGGCAGCGCAATTTCGATTGCGACAAAAGGCTACGCGCATTCGCCACAAAATTGACGCTCGCGGACGCGACGAAGTGCTCTTCCAGGAGCTGACAGCCGCGCTCGGCTACAAGGAAAACAAGCTGCCTTTCACGCTAATCACACAACGACTACCGTTGAAATCGCTGCGCGAAGCTGCGTCGGACATTGAATCAATGTTGTTTGGCGTGGCTGGTTTTCTGCAAACTGCGGATCTTGATGTCTACAAGAAATCGACCCGCGAATATGTGCGCCAATTGTGGGACCGCTGGTGGCTGCATCGCGACGATATGCAGCGGCTAATCTTGCCAGACAAGATCTGGCACCTCAGCAGTACGCGGCCGTTGAATCATCCACAGCGCTGTCTGGCTGCGCTGGCAATCCTGGCGCGCGACTGGCCTCGTCTTCAGCGGGCCTTGGCTACGAGCAACGTCAGCGCAGCAAAACATTTCTTTCAAACGCTAGATCATCCATTTTGGAATTTTCACTACACACTCACTTCCAAAGCGGCGTCAAAAAAAATGGCGCTGATTGGCGAAGCGCGCGTTGCCGACATCCTGGCCAACGTGTTTTTTCCATTTTGGCTGGCACACGATCTCGATCCTTCGGCTTCGCTCGAAAAAAATTTGTGAACGGAGTATGCGAAGCTCCTAGCAACATTATCGAACCGCCGACTCGAAACAGGGGCGACTCGTCTTTTCGGAAACGATCCACGCCGAAAACAGTTCCTGAAAACCGTCGCGAACCAACAGGGTTTGCTTCAGATTTACGAGGACTTTTGTATGCATGACAATTCTGATTGTGCGCAATGCCCGTTCCCGGAACAGATGAAAAAATGGGAATGAGTTAAGAATAATGAAGCGATTACAATTCGTTAAAAGATTGCAAGGTTAAAAAGGGTGGAACGTTTTGACTTTTTTAACCGTTTTAACTCTTTTAACTTTTCTGCCAGCAACGTGAGATTCTTGAATCGAATCAGAGGTCGCCATCCGTTCACAGGAAGTGCCGGACACGAAGGCTTCACCCTCATTGAGCTGCTCGTCGTCATCGCAATCATCGCGATTTTGATTGGCTTACTTTTTCCCGCCTTTCGCGCCGTGCAGAACCAAGCCAAGCAGACCCAGGCCAAAAATGATCTCACTCAAATCGTCAACGCGGTGAGTGCGTACTACACGGATTACGGGAAGTATCCTCTGGTTACCACCGACAATACCATTTCCCCGGATAACTCTGGTTTGATGTACACTCTGCGCGCCGATTCAACCAACGCCAACGGCAACCCTAATGTTAATAATGCCACGAACCCACGAGTAATCGTTTTCATCAACCCTCCGTATGTTAAGAATGACACGGTGGGCAACAGGCGATCCGGCGTGAGCGTCACAGACGGGCGATATTATGACCCCTGGGGAGCACCTTATGCGGTCAAGATCGACGGTAACTACGACAATCAGCTAGCCAATCCTTATAGTCAGAATGCCGGGCCAGCAACGCTTGGAATTGGCGTCATCGCTTGGTCGTTTGGGCCGGATGGCCAATCGGACAGCGTGACTGGACCCCCGGCAGACAAGAACGCGGGAACAAATGCCGACGACGTGATCTCCTGGCAGTGATTAATTCTGCGGGCGTCCACTGCGCGGCAATTTCCCCGGCCGCTTTTGTTTCGGTTGCAATCGGCAATCACGAATCTAAAATCGCCAATTACAGACGCGGGTGTAGTTCAATGGCAGAACGGCAGCTTCCCAAGCTGCACACGGGGGTTCGATTCCCCTCACCCGCTATTTTGGCTATGACCATAGCCGTCTTTTGGCCTTCAGGACCGCATAGTCATACCGGAAAGTCATACCGAATCTATTAGCGTTCACAAGCGATGGCGCGCCGCGCGCAGGATCGCGCAGGCATGCGTTTGACCCTGTGGGGTAATGGGGAAGACAAGCGGCGGGATTACCGAAGCATAATTAATTGAGCTGAATCGTCATTAGAGATTTTTACATCCAGCAGTAGCGCAAGTATCTAAAATTCACTATGAGCAAAGAAACAAGAAGGGATCTCGTCCTGGTTGTTATTCTCTCTTTGGTTTCAGCAGTTGGCATGACCTCCGTTTTTTGGGGTTGTCGGCTCCTTGGTTGGATCGCGATAGCGATTTCAGACCTGTATCTTCTCATTGTATTGCTGCTCGCGGCACTTCGGGCAGAGGACGATGCTTTCTTGGACAGGCACCCATGGATAACGCACCTTTTCCCTCGAAAGGCGGCTGGCATCCCAGTCGCAATGCTGCTTTTCCTGAGCCTTGTTTCTGGCTTTGCCGGTCTGTACGTTGGAGCAGACGTCTTTCCCTCCACCAAAACGCCGCTCGACGCTCTTTACGTCAGCATCTTCATCTTGGGATTCACCGACTACTCGCCGAAGCCCGGCTATGGTCAGCTTGTAGTGATCGGTCAGCTAATCAGTGGAGTTCTTTTGCTGGCTGCACTCTTTCCCATGCACATCTCACGAATTTCCACTTTCAAAAACCCGTGAACGCCGCCGATCTTGGGTTGTGTATCCGACGTTAACGACGACAAACTCAAAGAAGTTGGGCAGCGAAAGACAAACTAAGTAGCGCGCCGAGATCGCGTCTGTGAAGAGATTACCGCGATGAATTCCTCCTCCCCCGCTCAATGGATTCCCGCTCTCAGTTGGCTACGGAGTTATGATCGGAGCTGGCTGCGCGGTGATGTTCTCGCCGGCATTACGCTCGCCGCGTATCTGCTTCCCGCGGCTTTGGGCGACGCGTCGCTCGCGAACTTGCCGCCACAGGCGGGTCTTTACGCGTGCCTGTTTGGAGGGCTCGTCTTCTGGATCTTTTGCAGTTCGCGTTTCACCACTGTTTCTGTTACTTCCGCCATTTCGCTGGTCATCGGCGCGTCGCTTAGCGAGATTACAGGCGGGAACACGATGCGTTTTGCCGCGCTCGCCGCCGGTACAGCGTTGCTGGTATCGCTCATCGCATTCGTTGCCTGGCTCGCGAAAGCTGGAGTCCTGGTGCATTTCATCTCAGAAAGTGTTATGACTGGCTTCAAATGCGGCGTGGCGCTTTTCCTTGCCAGCGCACAACTACCGAAGCTCTTCGGTTTTCATGGTGCCCACGGCAGCTTTTGGGAAAACATGGGTTTCTTCTTCAAACATCTGGGTGAAACCAACTCGATGTCGCTTCTTCTTGGAGGAATCGCGCTGGCGCTCCTCATTCTTGGAAAGATCCTTCTCAACCACAAACCGGTCGCGCTTCTCGTCGTAATCGGAGGCATTGTCGTCGCATCGGCGTTTTCGCTGGAGACACGCGGCGTGAAACTGATTGGCGCCGTACCGCAGGGAATTCCGCCCCTCAGGTTACCTGCAGTTCAGTGGCATGACCTGAACCAACTGCTTCCGCTCGCCTTCGCTTGTTTACTTCTCGGCGCAGTGGAAACGGCTGCGGTTGGCCGGATGTTCGCCGCCAAGCACGGCGGACGATTCGATGCTAACCAAGAAAATCTGGCACTCGCGGCGTCCAACCTGGTCGCCGGACTTGGTGGCGGCTTTCCGGTCAGCGGTGGTACGTCGCAATCGCTCGTCAATGAAGAAGCCAGTGCCCGCACACCGCTCTCCACTGGTCTTGCTGCAGTCTTTATTCTTATTGTTGTGCTCTTTTTCTCGCATCTCCTGAGCGGCCTGCCGCAACCGGTTCTCGCGGCAGTGGTCTTGGTTGCGATCGCGGGTCTGCTCAAGCTTTCAACTTTGGAAGAACTCTGGCGCAGCGATCGATCCGAGTTTGTAGTGGCGGTGGCAGCTTTCGGCGGCGTGCTTACTTTCGGCCTGCTCCGCGGCGTCATGATCGGCGCTGTGATCTCGCTGGTGCAGCTGGTGCGGGCATCGTCTCATCCGCACGTCGCTCTGCTCGGACGAATTCCCGGTACGCGCCGTTTTTCGGATCGCGACCGGCATGGAGACAACGAGCTGATTCCGAACGTAATGATTTTCCGGCCCGAATCAGCCCTCGTCTACTTCAATGTGGACAATGTTTACGATGCGATCCTGAACCGTGTGCGCGCCGAGCCGACGCCGCCAAAGTTGATAGTGCTCGATCTTTCCGAGGCAGCGAACGTGGACATGCAAAGTGCCCATACGCTAGCCAGCATGGCTGACGAACTCACGGCTGATGGTATCCAATTCCACGCGGTCGAAGCGCGTTCTTTCGTACGCGACCGGCTCCGGCGTGAAGGCCTAGACATCAAATTCGGTGGCATAAACCGCTTCAGCACCGTGGCCGATGTGATCGATCATTTCCTCGGCGAGTCCGCTCCTTGAGGAGCTACGATCACATCGTGACTCTGAATTCCGTCAAATTTTTTCGAGGAATAAATTGCGCTCAGGCGAATCCGCGCGCCGATTGTTGTGTCGCGCTACCCGGTAGGACTCAATGCCCTGCGGCGATCGCTTCCTTCATCAGCTTCCGGCCGCCTTCCGATAACGGCCCTATGCCGCTTCCGCGCAGATACCACAGGCCTCTGTCTCCGTCGCGAGAATAAATAAATACGAGGCCTTCGCCTGCCGAAGCGTGGTGAAAAGTGGCGCCGGGATGATCCGCGACAAAATCAAGGAACGTTTGCCGCCACGGTCGATCAGGCTCATCAAACATCTCTTCGCCAAGCTTTCTGAGTTCTTCAACGCTGATGACTCGGATCGACTTTGCGATGGCCTTCCGTCGCTCGTTATCAATAGCGTCAACGTCCTCAAATTTTTCAAATGGCATAGGCTTGGATTATTCCGTCGACTCCAGTGACTCAAAACTGGGTCTACTATATTCGAGCCAGCGGAATACGGCAAAGGAACAAGCGTGCCGGGCTCAACTGCAGAGGCGTGATTCGATTTCAACCGCCAAGTTCTGATTGGTTATCGCCGAGTAGAAGGATATAATCGTTAACCGCACTCACTGGTGGAGAGGAAAGTGAAAAGCGACGATTCGAACAGTGGATCCGAGTGGCCGCGAGGGCCGCTCACAGATCTCGAGCGAAGTGAATTTTATCTGCGAGAGGGAGAGCGACTTGCTCACATGGGAAGCTGGTCCCTCAAGCGGGATCGAACGTTCGATTATTGGTCGCCCGAAACATTTGGGCTCTTTGACTTCGATTCGTCGCAGAGAATACCAACTTTTGCGCAGTGGGTTGCGCTTCTGGTTCCTAACGATCGTGAGCGCTTGACAAGCTTGGTCGATAGGATGTTCCGCGACGGCGGGAGGGGCGACATTAAGTACTGGATTGATCACCCTAAACAAGGCCGACGGATGATGCACAGCGTGGGCGAGCCGGTGTTCGAAAATGGCAAAGTTGTACGGTTAATCGGCAATACGCTCGATATTTCCGAGCAGGAAAATACGGCGCAGGAATTGAGGCGCCGCGAAGCCTACCTCGCAGAAGCTCAAAAGCTCAGTCACACCGGGAGCTTCGGATGGAATGTTTCAACCGGAGAGATCTACTGGTCTGATGAAACCTTTCGAATATTTGAGCTTGAGCCGAAAACCGAGATTACGACCGAGCTGATTGTGCAACGAACCCATCCGGATGACAGGCAAGCTGTCCAACATGTCATTGAGCGTGCTTCTCGGGACAGGACGGAGTTCGCTCTCGAACATCGGCTGTTGATGCCTGACGGATCTATTAAGTATCTCCAGGTCGTCGGTCGCCCTTCGACAGATCAGGTGCGCCACTCCGAATTCGTCGGCGCAGTCACCGACATCACCGAACGCAAGTGGGCGGAGGCATTGCTTGCCGGTGAGAAACACGTTTTGGAAATGATCGCAACCGGGGTTTCATTGAAAGAGATCCTGAATGCCTTGTGTCTGATCATTGAGGAGCAGCGCCAGGGTACGCTCGCGTCAATCTTGCTGCTGAACCCCGACGGTGTTCATCTCGATGTCATTGCCGGGCCTAGTCTGCCTCAAGAGTGGACGTGCCAGATGGAAAAGCTCCCGATTGGACCGCGCGCTGGTGCTTGCGGCACCGCAGCATATCGGGGATCACCGGTCATGGTCTCTGATATCGCCAGTGATCCGCTATGGGATGTGCCGGAGCATCGTGCTGCAGCGCTGAACCATGGGCTGCGAGCTTCGTGGTCTATCCCTGTGCTTTCTTCGCAGGGAAATGTACTAGCTGCCTTTTGCATGTACTGTCGCGAAGTACGAACTCCGACGTCACAAGACTTGGAGCTCATCGAGTTTGCTACTCATCAGGCACGAGTTGCCATTGAGCGTGACAAAGCATTCGAAGAAATCAAAGCGCTTCGGGACCAACTTCAGAGAGAGAATATCGTGCTTCGTGAAGAACTCGGTAAGACTTCGATGTTTGAAGAAGTCATCGGCACTTCGCCGGCCTTGCAAATGGTCCTGGCGCGCGCAGCCAAGGTTGCCCCGACGGACTCAACCGTTTTGATCATGGGTGAAACGGGGACAGGGAAGGAGCTGATCGCCCGGGCCATTCATAAACGGTCCAACCGTTCGGAGAGCCCCTTTATTAGTGTGAATTGCGCAGCCATTCCTTCTTCGCTCATCATGTCGGAATTATTCGGACACGATAAGGGAGCATTCACCGGCGCTCTGCAACGACGGTTGGGTAAATTCGAACTGGCCGAGGGTGGCACGATTTTTCTCGACGAAGTGGGAGACCTGCCGACTGAGACGCAAATTGCACTGCTGCGCGTCTTGCAGGAACGCGAGTTTGAACGCGTGGGCGGCACAGAAACTCTGCGCGCTGACGTGCGCGTTATCTCGGCGACGAATCGTGATTTGCAGATGGCTATCGCGGAGGGTGCCTTCCGCAGCGATCTTTACTACCGGCTTAACGTTTTCCCAATCAAACTGCCGCCTTTGCGCGACCGAAAAGAGGACGTTCCTCTACTGGTAAATTATTTTGTCGATCGTTATGTGAAAAGGGCGGGGAAAAAAATCAAGCATATTCAAAAGAAGACCCTTGATATGCTGCAAGAGTATTCGTGGCCCGGGAATGTTCGCGAACTCCAAAACATTATCGAACGCTCGCTCATAATTTCGGAGACGAATGAATTGTGGATCGATAAGAGCTGGGTGGTGAACGAACCGCAACCGCAGCGCTCTGCGGCAACCGATCAAAAGGTAAATGAGCGGCAGCACATCGAAGCGGCACTTGCGCAAAGCAATGGAAAGGTCTCTGGAGCTAATGGTGCTGCTGCCAAGCTTGGCATTCCACCTTCAACTCTCGAGTCCAAGATTCGCTCTCTGAAAATCAACAAATTCCAGTTCAAGGGAGTTTAGCGCGCGAATTCGCGCTTAGTTCGTGTCTTCGCGAATTCGCGAAGAATTCGTGAAGTTTTCGGCCACCCGCGATCGCCGAAACTTCACTGCCGCAACTTTTTTCCCTCGTAGATCGGTTGCTCAGGCGCACCTGGTACGCTGCAAGCTAGTGCTGTCATCACTGAGTTTATGAAACCGATACCCGGAACATTGCAGGAAGGCGGAGCGGCGTTTCAAACGACGCACTGGACTGTGGTTTTGCGCGCTCGACAATCCGATCCAACGGAAACAGAAAGACAAGCGCTTTCCGGTTTCTGTGAAGCGTATTGGCCACCCCTTTACACGTTCTTGCGACTTCGGGGTCACGCTTCTCCCGAAGCGCAGGATCTTCTCCAGGGTTTTTTTGTCCATCTGCTTGAAAAAAATACGTTGAGCCGCGCAGATAAGGAGAAAGGCCGGCTCCGTACATTTCTGCTCGGCTCACTGCAGAATTTTTTGTGCAACGAGTACGATCGGAATCGCAGGCTCAAAAGAGGCGGTGGTCATCGAATTGTGTCGATCGACGAGCATTTGCCCGAAGCCGAAGCATCGATGATGGACACTGCTCATCTCAGCGATTCGCGCGGTTATGATCTAGCTTGGGCGTCGAATATCGTGAAACGCGCCTGGCAAAATTTGCAAGATGCATTTGAGGCGGAAGGGAAAGCCGAATCGCTTGAAGTGCTAAGGCCGTTCGTTGACGGCAGCGGACGGACGCTGCCAAATCAAGAAGAAGCGGCGGAGAAACTTGGAGTCCCCGTAGCGACGCTGCGTACCTGGCTTTGGCGTTTGCGTCAGCGTTATCGCGAAGCGCTAAGGATGGAAGTGGCGAGCACAGTTTCTGATCCGGACGATGTCGATCAAGAGCTTCATTATCTCTACCAGATTCTGACCAAATGAGCCTCGAATCCAGAATTGCGGGACGCGAACTTCCGCTTTCACACGAACGAGGTAGAAAAGCCCTACTCTTACATAGTAGTTTAAAATCTAACCGAGGCGCGGCCGCGATTCCACCTGCTCTAAGCGACAGAGGGCGTGTGCAAGCACCTTCCGACGAGCAACC
>JBEDUS010000231.1:0-22643 GCA_040414975.1 Candidatus Udaeobacter sp. | reverse complement strand
CCAAAACCAAGTTCAGCAAGAAATCCGGCAAATCGGCAGACGATCGTTCAACCGGCGCGCCTTCAATCTCACTCATTCCTGGCCAATTATTCAAGCCGCGATCGGAAGCCGAACAGCGCTACCCGTGGAAATCCAATATCGTTACAACGATTTTCTGGGTTGGTGAACAACCAGGGGGGAACAATCTGGTGCCCAATCGAAACAGTTGCTGGGACAAGCAATGGACAAAGAATTACGGCGGCACAGACGATCCAAATCCTGCGCGTCGCAGTAATTACATTCCCGTGAAATTCACACCGCGACAGAATCCATTCTATTGTGCGTTACCATACAACGACAAAGGAAGGGAAGGTCATCGGTCGGAAGCGTCGCACGTTGTTCCATGGTTCAACGAAGCGTACCAGGGTCCGGCCGTCTCCACTTGCAAAGATCGATGGGTTGCCATTCGCAAAGGCAACCGGACCGCTTATGCGCAATGGGAAGACGCAGGCCCGTTTCGCACCGATCACTGGCAATATGTGTTCGGCAACGAACGCCCAAAGCCGAATCTAAACAAAGGCGCCGGACTCGATGTTTCGCCGGCTGTGCGCGATTACCTTGGATTGAAGGAAACCGACGTGACGGACTGGCGTTTTGTAGACTTCAGTGAAGTCCCACGTGGTCCGTGGTCAACGCTTGGGGAGAACAACACGTTCGTAATCAACGAAGGCAAAAAAGGTAAATCGCTGGCGGAAAAGCTCGGAACGATCGCGCATTAAACGGCCTTCTGTAAAGGCAGCCATGTCGGCTGCACAATCACCGGCTCGCAGGCGGCACGCCTGCCGCTGCACTTCAGCGCGCCCTAATCAGCCCACGCGACTTCGCAGTGGAACGCGATTGCAAACATAAATGGGAACTTGCCACGCGGTTCGTCTTTTTTGCGCGATTTTCGTCGGTGTCACCTCCAGTTTTCTCGCTCAAGGCGCAGCTGCGGAGGCCGGCACGCTTCTGATGGGCAAGGCTGCCATGGGCGATTGGACAAAGGACGCGCCTGGCGTCCGGCGCAAAATTACAGTCCCGGATTTGCCTTCGCCGAGTTCAAATGTGCTGTCAGTTAACCTGCCGCGTGTTGTCCAGCCTCCAACAGACGCCCGGCTTGAAGTACCGCCCGGTTTCAAGATCGACCTTTATGCCAATGGTTTTCGCGACCCGCGTTTTCTACTCACCGCGCCCAATGGGGACATCTTCGTCGTGGAAAGTCATGCGAATCGGATCAAGGTCCTGCGCGACAGCCATAGCAATCGAAAACCGACCGTCGACACATTTACTGAACAGAACCTGAACAAACCATTCGGCATCGCCTTCTATCCGCCAGGAAATGATCCTCATTTTTTGTACGTCGCCAATACTGATGGCATAGTTCGATTTCCTTATCGTAATGGCGATCTCAAGGCGCGCGGACCGGCCGAGGAATTAAATGCGCATCTTTCCGGTGGTGCGGCGCATCTGCGAAGCGGCGGACATTGGACACGCGACGTCGTTTTTTCCCCCGACGGCAAAAAAATGTATGCCTCGATCGGGTCGCGCTCGAATGCGTCCGATAACGCTGGGGAAGCCGATCGCGCTCGCATCTTCGAATTCAATCCGGATGGTACCGATCGAAAGGTTTATGCGTGGGGAATTCGCAACGCTGTGGGCATCGCATTTCGCCCCGGTACCAATGATCTTTGGATGAGCACAAACGAGCGAGACGAAATCGGCGAAGATTTGCCACCAGATTACATCAGCAGCGTACTTCCCGGCGGGTTCTACGGCTGGCCATGGTTCTACATCGGCAATCATCCTGATCCGCGCCACAAAGGAAAACATACTGAGCTCGCTGATAAGGTGATTGCTCCGGATGTGCTGGTGCAAGCGCACTCAGCCACACTCAACCTGTGCTTTTACACCGGCGACCAATTCCCGAGTGAATATAAAGGCGATATCTTCGCCGCCTTCCACGGTTCATGGAACCGGATTAGGCGCACCGGCTACAAAGTCGTGCGCGTGCCATTCGATCACTCGACCGGCAAAGCCCGCGGCGAATATGAAGATTTTGTGACTGGTTTCGTCACACCCGAAGGCAAAGTCTGGGGTCGCCCTGTGGGACTCACGGTCGCCAAAGACGGCAGCCTTCTCATCAGTGAAGACGGGAACGGCACCATCTGGCGAGTGAGCTACGGCAGATGAGCCAGCTGGCTTCAATAACAAACCGAGTCTAAGAGAAGGAGGCGTGCAGTTTTATTTTTGCCGCTCCAGACATGAAACGTGTACGTGAACGACGCGTAACCGAGCACTTCGTGAGGACGATCGTTGGTGACATAGGTGGCGGGATTGATCTGAAAATCGTCGTTAATGCTCCAGACAATTCCGATCGTGGATGAATTACCGGAGCCGCTCTGAAAATCGAGCTGCACCCCCCACGTATCATTGAAATCATAGGCGTAGCCAAGGATTGCTTCGTTACGAAAATCGGCATGGGCCAGGCCGGCAGTGAGTTTGTGGTGATCTCCCCACTAACCGACCTCGATATAAGGCTGGGGATCGACGTGACTATGCGGTGACCAGCTTGAAAAACCAATGGAGACCAAATATGGCTCTTTCATGAGTAAGCCAATTTCTGTCCCGAAAATCAATTCGTTAGGCTTGAACCCCTTGAAGATCGCGATCTCGAATCATTTGGTTAACCCCATTTCTGCTTGTAACTGATAGGTGGTTGCCAAGATTCTGGCCTTGGCCTGGAAACTGAGCGAAAGGTCGCCTTCAGGCGGCATATCCGGCGTAGCAATTTGGTTCAAACCTTGCGTTGTAGCGAATGACGAAGTGGCATATGCAAGAACTACAGCGATCACCATGACGACCGCCACGAAGCTCACTAGCTCTTCGCTCGCCGCTCCGCTGTGCAAAGAGTTCGACACGCTGCCACGAATAAACCGATTCCTCAGGAATTTGCCGATTCTGTATTGAATGCGTCCGGGTCGATTTTAAGATAGCGCCGACGAGCACGCCACATTGCCTCCGTAATTCGTCATGAATCCTAGCTACACCTGGAAATCAAGCCTGCTTGTTGCAATCGCAACGCTAGGTGTATTGCGCGCTGCTCCAACCGAACTCCGAAGCGAACCCGAAACCGTCAAACTATTTGTGCGCGAGTCACCCATCACGGTTCTGGGGAAAACAGTAAAGGTTGCAAGTGTTGTTCAATCTGACGGAGAAGAGGGTTACAGCCCGGAACAGACTAAGGGGTTTCACGTTGAAGTTGTTAATCAGCTCACCGCACCTACAACGATCCATTGGCATGGCTTGATCCTACCTTACCTGATGGATGGCGTGCCTTTTGTTACTCAGGATCCCATTCCGCCAGGAGGTTCTCGCCGATACGATTTTCCTTTGAAGCAGAATGGGAGTTACTGGATGCACTCTCATTATGGGCTGCAAGAACAGCAGCTTCTATCGGCACCAATGGTCATTCGCTCGCCCAAGCAAATCCAGCGTTGCCGATGCTGAGTTCACAGTGGTGCTTAGCGACTTCTCATTCAGGAGCCCCGCCGATATCCTCAAAGGTCTGATAGGAAAGAGGTAGGAGACGAAAGGGGAGACTCGCGAGGACAGCGTGTCTGCCTCGAAGGCGATGAGCATGCCGGAGAAGAAACGATCTCTCGTAGTGCAGCAATGGGATGCAGGGTCGAGACGCCTCGTCTCTCGGGATGTCCAAGCTGTGCCGCCCGACATCGATGTGAAGTACGACGCGCTCCTGGCGAATCGGCGGACGATCGACGATCCACCGATATTCGAGGTAAAACCTGGGCAGAGCGTGCTGTTGCGTCTTATGGGAGCCGCTTCGGCAACCAATTTTTTCATCGATACGGGCAAGCTGGATGCGACCATCGTTGCCACGGACGGAGAAGAGGTCCAACCTCTCAAAGGCAATTTCTTCCAGCTTTCCACGGCGCAGCGGCTCGATCTGCTGCTTACCATTCCTGAAGCAGGCGGCGTGTCTCCGATTCTTGCATTAGCTGAAGGAACTTCGCTGCAGGCAGGCGTGTTGCTCATTACGCGGGGAGCCAAGATTCCGGAACAACCCTTGGCGATTCGAGGACAAAAGACAATGGGCGGACTAGACAACACGCAGGAGGTCCATCTCATGGCGAAGGAGCCACTCCCCGATAAGCCAGTGCAACGCTCGCTGCCATCCGTCTTGGGCGGGAATATGATGACCTATTCCTGGACAATTAATGGAGCGCCCTATCCAAACCGGAACAGCCTTGACGTCAAAGAGGGAGAGCGGGTTGAACTTGTAATCTCAAACACAACCGGAATGTCACATCCAATGCATTTACATGGGCATGTGTTCAAAGTTACCGAAATAGAAGGGCAGAAAATCGCCGGCGCAAAACGCGACACCATCCTCGTTCCGCCGAAATCGACAATCAAAGTCGTCTTCGACGCCAACAACCCCGGTATATGGGCCTATCACTGCCACATTCTCTACCATTTTGTGACTGGCGTGTTCACGGTTCTCAAATACGAGAATGCGGACACACGACTCTGGAGACCCGACAAGACATCCAGCGAGCTCGGAAACACTCTGGGGCCCAATAATGCCACCGCATTTTGGAAGGAGGCGACCACTGGGCTTTTGGTCTCGGGGCACCGGTGATTTCCCGTTAGAGGAAATACAAAAGAAAATTGCTGCTCGCGATGTTGCGCATAATCTGCTCTAGCGCAGCATGAAGATTGGTTTTGCTCAAATCAACCCCACGGTCGGGGATTTGAGGGGCAATTGTGACCTGATCATTAGCGCTTATCAGCGCCTCGCCGGAGCAGGCGCGGAATTAGTGCTGACGCCAGAGCTGGCTATCACGGGATATCCTCCGCAGGATTTGGTCTTTAAATCGCGGTTCGTGCCGGAAAATCTTGCCCTGCTTGAAAAACTGCATGCTCACGTGGGAGACTCAGCGCTATTCGTTGGGTTTGTTGATCGAAATGAGGGACGCGGCAAACCCTTTCATAACGCCGCCGCCTTGCTTGAGCGCGGCAAACCGATCCGCAAAATTTACAAGTGCCTTTTGCCGACGTACGACGTTTTCGACGAAGATCGCTACTTCGAGCCGGCCAGTCGCACCGAGCCGTTTCAGGTCAATGGCAAGAAAATCGGTGTGACCGTTTGCGAAGACATTTGGACAGATGAGTATCTGCCGCGACCGCTTTACGACGTCGAACCAATGCGCGTCTTGGTGGAGCAAGGGGCAGAGATAATTTTCAACCTCAGCGCGTCACCGTTTCGGCTGGGGGCGCCTGCGTGCCGGCTCGAGATGATTGCGGCGCAAGCGCGCACATATCGACGTCCGATTTGTTACTGCAACGTCGTTGGCGGGAACGATCAGCTGGTCTTCGACGGGAACTCGATCGCCGTGAATGCTTCAGGCAATTTGGTCGCGCATCTGGCCGCATTCCGCGACGATGAGAAAATTGTCGATACCGACTCGACCACGATCAAATTTCACCAAGGCAAAACGCCGGAGCAACTTTTCGCAGCGCTTTCGCTGGGGCTGCGCGATTACTGCCGCAAGTGCAACTTCCGCTCCGCTGTGGTGGGCCTGAGCGGCGGAGTCGATTCCGCCGTCACCGCAGTGATCGCAGCCGATGCGCTAGGCGCCGAGAACGTAACTGGTATTTCCATGCCCAGCCCGTACTCGTCCCGGGGCAGCATCGAGGATGCGCGCGCACTTGTCCGTACCCTGAAAATTAGATTTCTCGAGATTCCGATTGCCGAAGCATTCAAAGTTTTCAAAGCGCAGTTTAAGGAAATATTCAAAGGCTTACCGGAGGACGAGACGGAGGAAAATATGCAGCCGCGCCTGCGTGCGATGACGTTGATGGCAGTTTCAAACAAGTTCGGCCCCCTTGTTCTTAGCACTGGCAACAAGAGCGAACTGGCCGTCGGTTACTGCACCCTCTATGGTGATATGGCGGGCGGATTAGCGGTGATCAGCGACCTGCCAAAAACGATGGTTTACGAGCTAGCGCGCTGGATTAATTCCGATTACGCACAGCAAACCGCCCGCAAAGGTGAAATCATTCCAAAATCGACAATCGAAAAGGCGCCGAGCGCGGAGTTGAAACCAGATCAGAAAGATCAGGACACGTTGCCGCCTTATGATGTACTTGATCAGATTCTGCAGCTTTACGTCGAAGAAAACCTGAGCGCGCGCGATATCATCGAGCGCGGATTCGATGACAAAACGGTGCGCTGGGTGCAGCGCCGCGTTGATCTTAACGAATACAAGCGCCAGCAAGCCGCGCCCGGATTGAAAGTAACAAGCCGCGCCTTCGGCATGGGCCGCAAGATACCGATTGCCCAAAAATACGTCGATTAAAGGAATATTGTGCACCGTGCAGGAATCGAACCTGCAACCCAGTGATTAAGAGTCACTTGCTCTGCCAATTGAGCTAACGGTGCAAATAACTGTTTCCCAGGTGAATGCCGCAAGAACGTGTACTTTCGTGCGGCCAAATCCATCGCAGATTCCGTAGCACAAAATGTATCGTTGTGTCGGCATTGGACCGATGAAGAAATCGGAAATTACTCATACCCGTTCGCTACACAACGCGGAAGTTTTACCCTCAGAGTCCGGATGAATCCAAACCAGTTTGTTGTACGGTACAGTCTGCCTCTTTTAATGGCAGCGTCGCGAGGAAATCATGCCGTTGCAAAGTGAGCCATCAATTCGTGAGACTGCGTTTTGCTGTCCACATTGTTCAGCGTTTACCAGTCAGTATTGGTTTGGCCTTGGTGCGAATTCCCTAACTGGCGACGCACCGATTCCATTTATTCCCACTCCAAAGGGTCGAAAGGCCGTGGAGGATAATACCAAACTTTCGGTGGATGACAGAAAAAGGTTGTTGGATGATTTCGATCAACTACTAACGGGACTGGTTTTTCTCGAGGCCGGAGGCAAGTTTGCCCAGTATAAAGTCGAGAATCTCCACCTCAGCAAATGCTTCAACTGCAAGAAGGTTGCCGTCTGGGTTCACGACCGCCTTCTTTTCCCCCTTATCAAAATGGGAGATCCACCCAACCCAGATCTCCCCGAAGACATCATCCGCGATTTTGAAGAAGCCAGGGAGATTGTGAGTCCATCTCCCCGCGGAGCCTCAGCAGTGCTGCGTCTGTGCATTCAGAAGTTGTGCAAACATCTCGGCGAAAAAGGACAGAATCTTGATGACGATATCGCAAGCCTCGTCAAAAAGGGCCTGAATCCATTGGTTCAAAAATCTTTAGATGTCGTCCGCGTGATTGGAAACGAATCCGTGCCACCTGGCGTTATTGACCCCAAAGATGATCGCGACACTGCGCTTCAGCTATTTAAGTTTGTGAATGCCATTGCCGTGCAAATGATCTCTCATCCAAAAAACGTCGAAGCTCTGTATCAGAAGCTGCCCGAAAGGAAAAGGAAGGCAGTCGAAGCGAGGGAAGCTGGGCCCAAATCTCGATCAGTGGCGTCTAGTTAAGATCGAGATCGACTGTGACATACCGGATAGCTGATACACCTAGGTGGATGCTGCACAAGCATGCACTTTCGTGCCGCCAAAATCGGCAGCAGATTCGGTAGCATAAAAAAGCGCAATCACGCGAACAGCTAAAAGGGCACTACTGCCACGCGCACTAACGATGTCCATCGTTGACGCGAAAAATAAAGAGGACCGAAGTACAACCTGTTGAATCCAAATTCGGTGCGGCCTGCATCTCAATGAAAACTACCGAGAATCGTTATGATCCAGGATTTCAGGTTTGCTTTGCGGCAGCTCCTCAAAACACCGGGATTCACCACCGTGGCGGTATTGACGCTCGCGTTGGCAATCGGTGTTAACTCGGCCATTTTTGCGCTTATCAACGGAGTAGTGTTGAAACCGGTAGTGCCGCTCCGGCCTGAGGAAATCGTCAATGTCTTCACAGCCCGACAGAATGCGAGCCACGATTATCGCCAGTTCTCGTACAACGAATACCGCGAGCTTCGCGAGCACGGCGGGGACCTGTTTGTCGACGTTGCCGCGCTCGAGTTCGCAGTCGCCGGCATCGGGCGCGATCATCAGATGCGGCGAAGCTTTGCCTTCCTGACCTCGGAAAATTATTTCCCGATGATGGGTGCGCGGCCTTTTCGAGGGCGATTTTATAATGCCGAGGAATGTAAACCGAATGCGAACGTAGCTGTGGTAGTGACAAGCTATGGTTTTTGGAAACGCAACGGTGGCCGCAATGATTTTGTCGGCAGCACACTTCACATCAATGGGCAGCCTTTTACCGTGATTGGCATCGCGCCGGACGGATTCAGCGGCGCGAACGCGTTGGTCGCGCCGGATATCTGGTTGCCGCTCGGCGTTCGGTCGCAACTCGGCTCGGCCTTCGGCGATTCCGAAACAACGCACGACCTGTTGAATCCAAAGAATTACACTTTTAATCTCACGGCGCGGCTGCGCCCCGGCCTGACAATCCACACTGCGAAAGCGCGTTTGCCAGTGCTGGCACAACGACTGAATGCGATCCAACCGGAGGACAGCGAAGGCGCGCGTGAGTTACAAATTCAAACGCCGTCACGATTCAGCCTAAGCACTCAACCAGAGGATGACGGCCCAATCACGCTGATCGCGACATTGCTGATGGCGATGGCCGGCGCGGTATTACTCATCGCATGTTTAAATCTGGCAAACATGCTGCTCGCGCGAGGGACATCACGGTCAAAGGAAATCGCGGTCCGGCTGGCTGTCGGCGCACTACGCTGGCAGATCGTTCGGCAACTATTGTGCGAAGGATTTGTGCTTGCCGTTTGTGGCGGCGCAATCGGCCTTGTCCTGAGCGCGTGGTGGAATGATCTCCTATTCCAACAACTGCGTAGTCTGCTCGCGTCCGTGAATTTTTCGTTCATCATCAAGCTGCGGCCGGACGCAGCGGTGCTTGCAGTCACATTCTTGTTTTGCCTGATCGCAACAATGCTTTTCAGCCTCGGCCCAGCGTTGAAGACAACAAAGGCCGATCTCGTTAACGACCTCAAACAGCAAGTCGGCGAGGCGACGCGCATCGGTCGCCTCAGTCGTTTCTTTGCGCCGCGTCACGTTTCGGTAATGGTGCAAATCGCGCTTTCGCTAATGTTGCTTTTCGCCGCCGGATTATTTTTCCGTGGCGCGCTGAACGCGGCCGGACTTAATCCCGGTTTCACCACGCCCGGCGATCTCGTCAGTGAGTTCGATTTCAGTTTAATCAAGAAAGCGCCCGCCGATTCGCGTCGATTGATGTTTGAAATGGTGCAACGGGTACGACAGTTGCCCGGCGTAACGGCATCGGCCATCGGCACGATGCTGCCGTATTCCGATTTCACTACTACACGCCGCATTCTGCGCACGAAAGACACCATGCCTAACGACCCAAAGGCGCCGGACCCAAGCGTCAACTCGCTTTATACGGCGATCACGCCCGGTTACTGCGAGGCGCTGGGCATAAAACTGCTACGCGGTCGCGATTTCACTCGAAATGAATGCGAAAACAAAGACGCGCGGCGCGTGGCAATCATCGACGAAGAAATGGCGAAAAAACTTTTCCCGGGCGAGGACCCGATCGGTCAACATATTCGCTACACGCAACCGTCGAAGGACGGTTCGCCTAACGACATGGAAATTGTTGGTGTAGTGAGCAAGCACCGGCATGACATTCAGAACGATTCCATCATTTGCCGTTTATTTGTACCGTTGGCCCAGGGATACAGCGGCCAGGCATATCTGCATGTGCGCCTGAACACACAGGATCGACATGCTGTGGTCGCGTTAATGCCGACGCTGCGACAAATACTGCGGGAAATCGATCCCGACCTGCCGCTGTTGCAGATGGCCCCATATGTCGATCTAATTGAGAAGTCGCCCAACCTTTGGATCGTAAAACTTGGGGCAACTCTTTTCGGTGCCTTTGGTGCGATCGCGCTCATGCTAGCTGTCGTCGGTGTTTACGGTGTGAAAGCTTATGCTGTTGCGTGCCGGACCCGCGAAATTGGAATTCGCATGGCTTTGGGTGCGCATCGGCGCGACGTATTTGACCTGATTATGCGACAGGGCGCGATGCAAACCGCTCTCGCTGTCAGCATAGGTCTCCTTCTTTCACTGGGCGCAGGGCATATCCTGGCCAAAATCTTGTATCAAGTGAGTCCGACCGATCCCTTAGCGCTGGCTAGCGCAAGTGTGATGCTCGGGACCGCGGCGCTTCTTGCTTGTTTCTTCCCGGCCAGCCGCGCTACTCGCGTAAACCCGATGACAGCGCTGCGAACGGAATAAAAGCAAAGGGAATCTAAATCGGAGCTGATGCGGTAACCCCAAGCTGATGCCTCGCGGGCGGCGTGTATACGATGTCGGCGCTGCCGTCAGATACCTCAATTTTTGTCAGCAAGGCGGTCTCAGTTGGCCCTTCCTTGAAAACGCGCAGACTTCAAATTCCAACGAGCTTGAGATCTTTGCCGAGAATCTTGCTTCAGCTTCGGCAGGTTGGGATCGAGAAAGCCAAGGGCGTGCGGCGGCTTGATTACTCGGATACCGGCGGCACGTTGTTGTTCCACAATCTGGTCGCGAAGCGCCTGCATTCTTGTCCAATGCACCTTCGGTCGGAAATGATGCTCTGCGTGGTATCCGTTGAAGAACCATATCCAGTTATAAAGTTTCTCGTAACTGCTCACTCCCCACGCAAGCGGTTCGTCCGGGTTACCACCATAGTGGCGGTAGTAGCCGTTCAGGTAAGAAAGGCAATGGCCGAAGTACCAGAATGGAAGAAGGAAACAGATGTAGCGCCAGTTGAGGACGCCGAGAATGACGAACGTGGAAACGAACAGCGTTAACTCGGTAACTCCCCAGAAAGCGTCGCGCGAGTTCTTGCGCTTTAATTCCCGGTAAACCGTCTTTGGATCTTCGCGGAAGAAACTCAAGAAAGTGTACTTGAGCGGGTGCTCGGCCTCACCGTCATGTCCATGCTTATAGATCGAAATCCAATCGACTGTTTCGCCCTGCTCATTAGGCCGGTCAGCGTTTCCCCTGTGGTGCTGCATGTGAATGCATTCATAAAAAACCTGGCTAAAGCCAACAGTCACTGATTCAAGAATGCTGAACAGGCGGTTAAGCAATGGGGAGCGGAAGTAGGGATTATGAATGAAGTTGTGTGAGATGCCGTTGATATTCCATGAAATGCTCACTGAATAGATGAAGCCCAGACCGAGCATGATCCAGAGCGGGACCCGCGGGAAGAGATAGAACATCGCGAAGAAATAGAATGAATGAAAAATCGCAGCCAAAACAGGGATCGCGTCCCAACGTGTGTGCGCGCAAATCCTCGAATCCGTTTGAGGCGATTCAATGACGACGGCCGTTGATTTCATTAAGTTTACTTCCGCCACTCCAACTTAACTGAGTTAGCCAGTCTGACCAGCCAAAAAACTTGCTCGGCCTCAACTGAGCGAATCGACGATGAGATTGCCGGAAACGCGAGAACTATGCCTGCGTATGGCGGGCGTAATGCCTTTCGACACGCTTTGGGAGTAATCGTTTGCGGCCGCGTTGCCGGCGGCGTGCCAGCGTCGCGCGGCCCCCTTTTGTCTTCATCCGGGCACGAAAACCATGCTGGCGTTTGCGAGTTCGCTTGGATGGCTGGTAAGTGCGTTTCATAAAACCGAAAGAGGATTCGGCACGATTTAAGAGCGGCTAACGTAAGGTCGAGCGCGACATTGTCAACGCCACCAAGCGCATCAATAGTAACAGCGGCCCGGCGCGTTAGGCTAATTTGATTGCCAGGACGGCCGATTTTTGGAATAAGCAGTGCAACTGATGGGCGAAAAAGAAAACGTAGTAATTGAGCCAGCGACCGAAGCCGACCTCGACGAATTATCGGAAATGCTCGGTGAATTGTTCGCTCAAGAAGGCGACTTTCGCCCGGACAAGGACAAACAGCTTCGTGGTTTGCGCTTAATTTTCGAACAACCCAGTCGTGGGCGCGTCTTCGTATTGCGGCAGAACGGGGCCATCGTGGGGATGATCAATTTGCTGTTTACCATCAGCACCGCGGAGGGCGGCTTCGTTATCCTTTTGGAAGATCTGGTCGTCCACAAGAAATACCAGGGCAAAGGTTACGGTTCGAAGCTCCTCCAGCATGCGATCGATTTTGCGAAACAAAAGAATTTCCTTCGCGTTACGTTGCTAACCGATCGGCCGGAAAATGTCGCGCAGGAATTTTTCCGCCACCATGGTTTTGTTGAGTCTTCGATGATTCCGATGCGTCTCTGGGTCACGCCTCAACAGAACAGTGATCAGTGATCGATAAGGAGTGAACTGCGCCGCTTGGGAGTATTGGAATCGAGCCAGGCGCTAAGTTGAGAGGCTAGGCGTCTTTTCAATTCTGATCGGAACTGGATTTCATCCACGGCTTTTGCTACTTCCGGCGCGCTCGCAGCCGGCAGACTCGAGTTCGCGTATCTCCTTAACTCTTCGACACGCGAATCGTCCGAGAAAAAGGTGAACAAACTGGGCGCATACGTGTTGGCGCCGAGCGCATCGGCCTTTGTAAGAAGCGCTTTCATGTTCGCCCTGGCAAAATCCCAGGCGATATCCGGATGACCACTTTCACGGGCGACTTTCGAGACAAGAAAGATCGCGCGGCTGGTTGGCAATTCGTCCGTAAGCGCAATGGGAAGCGCCTTCTTCGCCAACTTGGGATGCATCGCAGTTGCCAACGCATCGTAATAATTTTGTTTTTCTTCAATGCTAGTTGTCTTGAGGCCGAGTTGGCGAAGTTCGATCCATGTCGTTTCGTCAGCATGCCGTCCCACCACCGAAAAGACCGCCGGTCGAAGATCGGGAGCCAGCGATTCTGGATTTGCGATATAGGCTTGAAAACGTTCGCGGCAGCTCGCGACGATTTTCGGATCGTTCAGATTCCCAAGGGCCGTGATCAGGCTTGCCCGGAGGCTTGCAGTGGCCGGTTGCTCGTCTGGTTTAGCTTCCCAGCCAACCGCATCAAAGGTAGGACGCAAGAGTAATCGCGCATATCGCTGAAATTTCTCTTGTTCAGAGCTGCCACGCAAAAGCCGGTTAATAAAATCCAGGACGTGAATGATCTGGTCGCGTTCGGCCAGTTCAGTCGAAGCCGGCAGTTTCTCCACCAGCTCAAAGTAGAGAGTGATCTGTGCACGATTCGCTTCGACCAGAGCCCAGGCGTCGCTCAGCAGATTGACGCGATCCTCAACACCCAAATTCTTCAAAGCGCCGAGGAGCAATTTCCACGATGGTCGGTCGTATTCGACGCGATAATTTCCGGCGCCGTTCACGTTTAGCTTAAGCGCTCGATCATGAGGAACGTGGTAGATGGCGTTGGACTTGCCGCTCATCAACAATCTTGCCGGCGTTTCACCGACCACCGCATATGTCAGGGGGATTTTCCATCCGAGAGCCGGAGCGTTTGTGAAATTGACTGTAAAACGTTCCTGCGTGAACGAGATATTGCCGGCTTGCTCTCGTTTCACTTTCACGACAGGAAATCCCGGTTGCTCTGTCCAACCGATTGCAATTTCTCCGACCGCTTTTCCGGACGCTTCCGAAAGCGCATCCCACAAGTCCGCTGTCGTGGTATTTGAATACATATGCGCCGCCATGTAACGGCGAATTCCTTCTCGAAATACATCTTCGCCGAGAAAACTCTCCAGCATCCGCAAGAATGATTGGCCTTTCTTGTACGTTATGTCGTCGAAAGCGCTGTTGGCTTCGGCCTCGGTCGCGACCGGCTGTTGGATGGGATGCGCTGTCGACCGCGCGTCGCCTTCCATTGCGGCTTCTTTCGCGATTCCCACACGGCGGCTTGGGTCCCGCGGGAGTTCCCGACGCAGCCAGACTTCCCATTGCGGGTTAAAGTGCGCCGTGCACTTGGAGCCCATCCACGAGGCAAACCCTTCATTGAGCCACAAGTTGTCCCACCAAGCCATTGTGACGAGGTCGCCGAACCATTGGTGCGCCATCTCATGTGCGAGAACCTCATAGATATCTTGCTTTGTTTCTGCAGACGAGCTTTTCGGATCAAAGAGAAGTTTCGATTCGTAGTAAGTAATGCCGCCCCAGTTTTCCATCGCCCCGCCAAAGCCACCGGGCAGCGCGATCTGATCCAGTTTTGGCAACGGATAGGCCACGCCAAAATAACTGTTGTAGTACTGCAAGATTTGCGCAGTGGCTTCAAGTGCGTAGCGCCCCATTTCAGCCTTGCCTCTCGTCGCAATCACTCGGAGTTGGGTGGGGCCGCTTCGCGATTCAATACAATCGAGCTCACCTGCAACGAAAACGTTCAGGTAACTGGACATCGGCGGAGTCGCAGCGAAACGCACTTCTTTGACGTTGGCGATTTTTTTCTCGCTTTCGATCGGCATGTTCGAGACAGCGAGCCAGTTTTCCGGCACGACCGCGGTCAGTCGGAAGCGCGCGCGAAAGACCGGCTCGTCCCAGCAAGGAAAGAATCGACGGGCATCGGTCGCTTCAAACTGGGTTCCGAGCATGGTTTTCCGAGCGCCACTGCCTTGCTCCTGATAATGAATGTAGAAAAGACCCTGCCCTTGCTGATTTATTTTGCCCGCGAAACGAAGGGTTAGCGTGTGCTCGCCGGCCGCAAGTTCTGACGGCAACGCGAGGGTAAGCAGTTCTTCTTTGTTATCTGTCTTAATTGCGGCGGCTGGCAACTCTTTGCCATCGATAGTCGCTCCCTCGATTTTGAGTTCAAGCGCATTCAACACCAGTTGGCAAACTTGGCTACGAACGTTGAGCTTCACCGTCTCCGCACCGGCAAATGTCAACTTGTCGATATCGGGGAGAATCCGAACGGAGTAATCCGTTGGGACGACTTCTTTCGGGAGTTTGCCCGGAGTCTCTTTGAAACTGAATGGCTTTTCTGAAGCAGGCGCCAAGGACACGATTGAAAATTCAGCCACGAGAAAAAGAAGCAAGATGCGCGTCTCTGGCATGAAACAATGCGCGTCGCTTATTGTATAACCAATACGAGCAATAATTGGCCGCTGCCAACTTGCGGGCCTTTAATTACCAGGGGACTGCGTTTGCTCAGCTTGGTGTCCGTTTCGAGCAAAAGCTGTTTCTCCTTGTAAAGCTTCAAATTCAAAACATAACCGGCCTTGCTTTCACCCTGCGAATCGACAAGCAATGCGAAGAATTTGCTGGTTGCGAGCCAGTCTTCTTGTCCCGTTCTAAGCTTCTTCTGCGACTGACCGATTACCTGAAACTGGTTGTAGCCAAAAAATCTCTTCAGCGAGCCTTCGATCCGCGTCAATTCCGGCGGAATTGGTCGTGGCTCCGCAACGTTCTCTGCAATAATAAGTCCGCTCCACACTGTTTCTGCGCCCTGCAACCCTGCTTTCGCACCAAAGAGCAGCAAGAAAAGGGGGATTAAGAACGCCAGCGAGCGACCCATAGGCGATTACTTGGCGGCGTAGTCGGCAGGCAAACTTTGCAAACCTTCCGTCCACAGCACCGTCACCCGGTCTTGCTTCGCCTCAAACATTGAGACGGTTGCATTCGGACTGACGACCGGATCAACGCGGGCATTTAGGATCTGGGTGAGGTATTGCGATTCTTCGGCAGGATTCTTGTCGCGTATGACTAAAACTGTAAAAACCAGGAAGACGGCGAGCGACGCAGTTCCCGTCCACAACAAGCGAGGGATCGTCCACCAAGTCGAGGCTTTCCCTCCGCGCTTCGAAGAAGGCACGGCACGTTCACGGATTCTTTCGCGGAGCTGATGGCTAAAAAATTCTTCGTTTGTCAGCGCAGGGGCACCTAACTCGCGCTTCAAAAGAATGCCAAGTTTTCTTGCGTCGGCTCTTTCGGCTTCAGCGGAAGGTTTGTCCGGCAACGAGGCCTCGAATTCCGACAGTTCTCGTCCGCTAAGCTGTCCATCCAGCCATGCTGTCCACTTTTCTTCAAATGTTTTCATAAACGTCCCTCAGCAAATTTTGCAATTTCTTGCGCGCATAAAACAGGCGCGACATCACCGTGCCTATCGAACAGCCCAGCGCCTCTGCGATTTCATGATATTGCATCTCTTCGATCTCCTTCATTAAAATGACGGCTCGTTGCTCAGGCGAAAGCTGGGCAATTGCTTTATCTATCCGCGCACGAATCTCGCTGCGTTCAATCATCTCGTGCGGCAAAGCTTCCGACTTCGGGACGGTCTTGGATGCGGGCTCAATTTCCTTTAGCTGAATCGCATCGTCGAACTCACTGCCTCCGCCTTTGATTTGCCTCTTGCGGAGCCAATCGATCGTCACATTCATGACGATCCGATAAATCCAGGTATAAAAGGACGAGCGTCCCCGAAAGCGCTTAATCGATTTCCATGCTTTGAGGAAGCTGTCCTGGGCAAGGTCCCAGGCGTCCTGCTCGCTATGCACCATGTTGTAAATCATGCCAAATACTCGTGTTCGATAGCGCGCTACCAGCTCGTCGAACGCCTCGGTGTCACCGGCCTGGCATCGCGTCACCAAGTCCAAGTCGGACACATCGGCCTGAGCCAGAGTCGCTTCCGTTTGCATGATTGGACGGGAGCCGGCCCTATTTCATTCAACGCCGAAAACCTTCTGCGCCAAACCGGCGGCGCCATTCGCCGCGATACTCGCCCATCAGGGTGACAATGCCGTCACGCACTTGAAAAAGTCGCTGTCGAAGGATTGTATATTGTGAACGGGTAACTAGCCCGGCGGTTTTGCTGAGCTGCACGGCGGCATCCATCGAAATCGTGATAGCTTTCAAGGCCCGCTTCAAATAGGCGATTGTCATCCCGATTTCACTCAGACTGTCGCTGCTCAAGGCTGCGGCCAGTTTGGCGTTCGCCAGCGCAGCTTGTGTGGCCAATTTTACGGCCGCCGGCTCGTCTGGAAGCGCAGCGTTTCGATCGAACAGATGATCGATCCAGATCGTCAACGCAAAGGCAGCTCGATAGAGGTCGTGCCCTTCAAAAGACTCCGCCGATCTGGAAGCCTCGTCGATGCCCAGATCGCCCTCTTCCGCTACGTCTTCGTCCGGCAGCACATCGAGTTCGGCGCTCCAATCCCTGGCGTCCAACAATTGGGTCCAACCCATTTCGCGCGCGATGATTTCGTCGCGCTGGGGATCATCAAGGTATTCTTCCAGCAATCGCATGTATTTTTCTGCCTTGCCCTCCTGTTGCTGTAGAAAACGCTCCCACTGGTACTCATCCCATACGTCTTCGGGTTTGCCCTGGTAGCCGGCCATGTCAGAGACTAAACGCGAGCTTGTCTCTGCGCGCAAAATTTTTTCAGGGGTAGTTAGCTGCCTATGACCGCCGGACGAATCAAAACGGTACAGCGCGGCTGCGGACTTCGCGCTCCGTTTGCAATCGCAACTGTCCGCAAGCGGCGTCGATGTCGTGGCCTTTTTCACGACGCAATGTTACCGGAATCCGTTCTGCTCGTAAGATTGATAAAAATTTTTCCTGACGCTTTTCTGAAGGTCGAGTCCAAGGCAGACCGGACACACTGTTGTACGGAATCAAATTTACTTTTGCCGAGAGCCGGTGCGCGTGGCGAGAAAGGAGACTGGCTTGCTCCGCGGAATCGTTCACGTCTGCAATCAAAATGTATTCAAAGGTGAGGCGCTGCTTCTTGTGAGTAATGTAGTACTCGCAAGCTGAAAGCAGAGTCTCGATGTTGTAACGGCGATTGATTGGCATGATTCGGTTGCGAACCTCGTCAGTTGCACCGTGCAGCGAAACGGCCAACCGAATTCGCAAAGCTTCGTCGCCCAGTTTGCGAATTTGCGGCGCCAGGCCACTGGTTGAAACCGTGATGTGGCGCGCGCCGATGCCGAGGCCCCACTCTGCGTTAATAATCCGAATCGCACGCAACACGTTGTCGAGATTGGCGAGGGGCTCACCCATCCCCATGAACACAATGTTGTCGATCTTTTCGCCAGTCTCGCGCTCCACTGCGATGAGTTGGTCAACAATTTCGTTTGCGGTCAGATTGCGCGAGAAACCTTCCAAACCGCTTGCGCAAAATTTACAGCCGTAAGCGCAGCCCACCTGGGTCGAGACACAGATCGTTCGACGGTCCGATCGCCCACCGTAAAGGGCCAGCGACGCCGGAATCAAAACGGATTCGATCAAATTTCGGTCGGCCAGACGAAAAAGAAATTTCCGGGTCGTATCGCGAGCACCGAGCACGCGCACCACATCAATCTTTCCAAGCGAAAATGCCTCCGAAAGCCGCTTGCGCAGGGGCTGTGGCAAATTGGTCATTTTGTCGATCGTGTCGACGCGCTTTTTGTAAACCCAGTCGGCGATCTGGTCTGCGCGATATGACGGTTCTCTCAAGTCGCGGAGCTGCTCCTGAAGCTCGCTAAAAACGAGAGATTTGATATCGGTCTTGCTGGCGCTCTTCACTAGAAAATCTATGGGACCCGGCGGCTTGCATCAAATACCTGCGAGGGTACGTTCGTCGCGTGAAGAAACGTGTAGCGCTGAGCGCGGTTCTGTTTCTTGTGATCGCATCGCTGCTATCTGCATGTGCATCCTCCGAGGATTCGTTGAGCGGTGGTGACTCGCTCTCCCCGGGTGCTGCGGCTGGTACGCCCGTTCCCGGGGAAAGAGTATCCGATGAGGGAAAGTTTAGCCCGGGTGGCCCGGGGGCTAGCGGAACGGTGCATTGGTAACCAACTGTAGCCGCCGATCTCTGGGCGGCGCGCTCACAATTCCTGGCAAAGTTAGCGCGGCGCTTCGCAGCCGTGCGCCGAAAGGCCTTTGGGATTATTCCTCGACAAAGATTTCTGCTTGATCGCGCAAGAGCGCTGAGAACACTCAGCGGCAATGACGTACAAGACGCGCTCGCCGATTTCGCTTGGTTGGGAAGCGGCGCGCGCCAACTCATTGCCAGCGCTAATTATCCAAGCGCTGATGTTAATGTTGGTCGTGGCTTTTTACACAAGTCACACAGCGTTCGCGGCTCTTTCGCGGCTAGCCGAACTAAAACATGAACACGGCATTTTGTTCGTCGTGGTCGCATCTGTTGCAGCAGGAGCTATTATTCCGGAGCTTTTTTTGATTTTGTTCTTTCAGCGAGGACGCCCCAATCGTCGGAACCTTCGTAATCTGCTGTTTACCGTGCCTGTGTGGGGACTCGACGGAACTCTTGTCGACCTTCTTTATCGAAGTCAAGCAGCCTGGTTCGGAGACGTCACAACACTACCGGTAGTCGCGGCGAAAATTTGCGTCGATCAGTTTGGTTACAACCCTTTTTTCGCGGCCCCGTTTGGTGTGCTGGCCTACGAATGGAAAAATAGCGGCATCTCGCTGCAGCCCATTCGCGATCTTTTCACGTGGAGACATTACCGCGACAAAATCATTCCGACATTGCTCGCGACGTGGGCAGTCTGGATTCCGCTGATGGCAATTATCTACTCGCTGCCGCTCGCGCTCCAATTTCCACTGTTCGGCCTGGCTCTTACTTTTTGGGTATTGCTTCTTACTTACATGACGAACCGCTTTGCTGGGAAAATCGAAGCCGATGCGCCGCTCACCCTGGCTACGGTGAAAGTTGAATAGTTAAGAAGTCACCATGTTGGAAAGTAACTGCGGAACCAATCCACGCATGGCCCGGCTGCCTGTTTAACGATTTAACTCTTGAACGTTTTAGCTACGCGAGAAATGGATTAACGCTTCGTAAACGCCAGCGCCGTGCTGTTGCTGAGCCACGTAACCACCTGCGCTGCGCACCGCCTTTTGCACATCAAGGATTGCGTTCGCCGGACAGGACGGCATTGCCGCAACCTTTCCATCCAACATTGAGATATCGTTGTGATGATCACCGGCCGCGAAGATGTTGTCGCGTGGGACTTCGATTAAGCGCGCCAATTCAGCGAGCACCGCGCCTTTGTGGTAATCAGTATGGCAAAAACGGAGATAAACGCCGTTTCGTTGGTAATCAAACTTTGGATGCCGCGCTCGTGCTTGCTCGATAAATTTGGCAATGTATTCCATTTCTTCTTCATTTTCGGCTGCGAGACCTTCAAGACGATCTAAATCGTAAATAAGACGCGCCTTTGTTTCCTGAGTCACGAAGTCGACTACCTCAGCCAGAACTGGCTGGGCTGATGAAAACAATTCGGTATGATCGCGTGCGCAGCGATCGTTCCAATCGCCGAACGCCTCCCATTTGTCTCCGTTTCCGTCGGGGCGAAAGACCTCGCGTTCGGTAGTTAGAATAAAATCCGGACGGATCTGAAATTCAAAACTGGCAAGGCCGGATTCAAGCAGATCAACCGATCGCCCGGTGTTGATCGCCCAGATCGCGCCTTCACCCTGCAATTCACGAATTAGTTCCATGCACCGCCGATCCAAGGCGGGCTCGTCAGCATGTGAAACGAGCGTGCCGTCGAAATCGAGGCTGAGCAATCGGATTCGCGAAGACATGGAATTAACTTAAGAATTGATTTCCGACATGCAATGCGTCGATTAGAAGGGATCGAGATTAACCATGAAATCGGCTTACGAACTGGCGATGGAACGCCTTGAGAAAGCATCACCATCCATCTCGCTCACTGAAGATCAGAAGAAAGAAATCGCAGAAGTCGACTCGATTTATCGGGCGAAAATTGCTGAGAAAGAGGTCTTCCTAGGAGATCAAATTCGCAAGGCGCGAGTGACTGGAAACCTGGAAGAAAAGGAATCGCTCGAGAAACAGCTTGCTTCGGACAGCCGCCGCTTACAGGAAGAGTGCGAAGCCAAGAAGGAAAAGCTTAGAGCAAGGTTCGCTAAGTTGTAGCGGCGTCTCTGTGCGGAGCGCGGCAGAAACATTAACAAACGGCTATCGCACTGGCGAGACGGCGCGCTCACGCACAGGAGCGCCGTCGCGCTGACCGCGCTTCGGCAGATCGGGATCCAGAAAACCGAGCATGTGGGCACGCCTGATCGTACGAACGCCTTCCTGTTTTTGGAGGTCTTCAATGCTTTGACGAAATTTTTCCATCTTCGTCCAATGCACTTTCGGCCGGAAATGGTGCTCGGCATGGTAGCCATTGTAAAAAAACAGCCAGTTGTAGATTTTTCCGTAGCTGCTTACACCCCAGGCGATCGGTTTATCGGGGTTAGCACCGTAATGCCGATAATAACCATTGAGATAACTGAAGCAGTGGCCCAGGTACCAGAACGGCAGGAAATAAAAAATCACAAAGCGCCAGTTAAACACGAACATCGCGAAGAGCGCTGTCGCGAATGCCGCGAGCTCGAGGTTGCCCCAAAATAGATCGCCGTTCTTGCGCTTTCGCAGTTCTTCGCGAATTGCGCCTACGTCGTCACGAAAGAAACTCAAGAACACATAGCGCCATGGGTTTTCCGCTTCGCCGTCGTGGCCGTGGCGATAAATTGACAACCAATCGACAGTATCGCCTTTTTCGTCCTGGCGATCAGAATTCCCCTTGTGATGCTGCATATGGACGGCGTTGTACATGGTCTGCGAGAAGCAGCAGGCGATGGATTGCGTGATTCCAAAAATGCGATTCAGAGTTTTAGAGCGGAAGAAGGGGTTGTGAATAAAGTTGTGCCCTACCCCGTTGATGTTCGCATTAACCATCAGCGAATAAATGAACCCCAGAATCAGCATCACCCATAACGGCGCATGCGGATAGAGGAAAAATAGCCCAACAAAATAAGCCAGATGGAATAGCCCGGACAACGCGGGGATGGCATCCCAGCGAGTATGCGCGAACAATCTCGAGTTTGTTGTCGGCCGTTCTATTCTAATAACCTCGGTATTCATTTGCGGGAATCAGGGGTACTAGAACTTCGCTACAGAAAAGTTGCTTGGCAAGTTTTGAAGATTGCCAAGGGCATTGCTACACGCCTAAGTTAGCCGCTCGATGTTCGCGCTCCAACCAGAACTGAAAATTTTCAGCGGATCTGCTAACCGCGATTTGGCCGAACGCATTTGCAAATACGTGGGTGTGCCGCTGGGCCGGGCGACAATCAGCTCGTTTCCTGACGGCGAGACGTACGTGAGGATCGAGGAAAATATACGAGGTCACGACGTTTTCATCATTCAACCGACTTGTCCGCCGACTAATCAGCACTTGATGGAGTTGCTCATTATGGTGGACGCCGCGCGGCGAGCCAGCGCAGATCGGATCACCGCGGTCATCCCATTTTTTGGATACGCTCGGCAGGATCGGAAGGATCAGCCGCGGGTGCCGATTACAGCCAAACTGGTGGCGAATTTGCTGCACGCGTCAGGCGTGAACCGCGTCCTAACGATGGATTTGCATGCACAACAGGTGCAGGGGTTCTTCGATATCCCGGTGGACCACCTCTATTCGCTTCCGGTTTTGATCAGGTATTTGCGAAAAGACCTCACTGGGAAAACGACAGTAGTTTCTCCAGATTTAGGCGGTCTCAAGATGGCTTCGGCCTACGCTGAGGCGCTGCATGCAAATCTGGCGATCGTGGCAAAAGAACGCCGAAGCGCTACGGAGACCGAGGCGCTATATCTCATAGGCGACGTGGAAAATCGCGATGTATTGTTGGTTGACGACCTTACCGAGACGGC
>JBEDUS010000230.1:0-3507 GCA_040414975.1 Candidatus Udaeobacter sp. | reverse complement strand
CACCCGTTCACAGTTTTATTCCCAGCGATCGTACCCGCAGTAGTGGGCGGGTTGGCTACATTGTATCTCTTTCACTCCGTGCTCTCGCTTTACAGTGTTATTGGACTTTTCCTGTTGTTAGGCATCGTAAAGAAGAACGGAATCATGGTTGTCGATTTCGCCTTGCAACGAATCGACGAAGGCTGGGATCTCCGCTCGGCCATTCACGAAGCCAGCATGGAGCGGTTTCGTCCTATTATGATGACCACGCTTGCCGCTCTCATGGGCGCAATCCCGATTGCGCTTGGGTTCGGTCAGGACGCCGCATCACGCCGACCGCTTGGTCTGGTGATCGTTGGCGGTCTGATTTTCTCCCAACTGATCACGCTGTTTGTTACGCCGGTTATTTATCTCTGGCTCGAATGGTTCCAGGAGCACGTACTCGATAAGATACCGTTCCTCCGTAGCGTGCACACCTATCACCAAGGCGAGCCCGGGGGGGGAGATATCCACCCTGCGCCAGCAGCTGTGCGCTGATTTTGTTTATTTCCTATTCAGCCTCTAGGAGGATTCGAGAGAGCGTGAGCATGGACGGGAGGTAAGAGTCATATTATTTAAACATGCGCGCAATGGTTCTGGATAAGGCGCGACAGCCGCTTCAACTTCGCGACGTTGAAAGGCCAAGACCGGCGAAGGGGCAACTGCTCGTGCGAATCGCAACATGTGCGGTGTGCAGGACCGATCTTCACGTGGTCGATGGCGAACTGCCGGATCCAAAACTGCCGCTCATATTAGGTCACCAAATTGTTGGCCGTGTCGAAGAGATCGGAGAAGAAGTAAATTCGAAATTTAAAGTTGGCGATCGTGTTGGTATTCCGTGGCTTGGCTGGACCGATGGCGAATGCGCCTATTGTCGATCGAAACGTGAAAATCTGTGCGATCGAGCGCGCTTTACCGGCTATACCATTGATGGTGGTTACGCGGAATTCACTGTCGCCGATGCACGATTCTGTTTTCATTTGCCCGAGCGCTACAATGATGTCGAAGTTGCGCCGCTGCTTTGTGCGGGACTGATCGGTTATCGCTCCTATCGCAAAACCGGAGATGCACGTAGGCTTGGTATTTATGGCTTTGGCAACGCCGGGCATCTGATCGCGCAGATAGCTCTTTTTGAAGGACGCGATCTTTTCGTGTTTACGCGACCCGGCGACCGCGCAACGCAAAAAGGTGCCAAGGAACTGGGTGCGGTCTGGGCCGGCGGTTCAGACGAGCTGCCACCGGAGAAACTTGATGCAGCGATTATCTTTGCGTCGGTCGGTCCGCTCGTACCTGCAGCCCTGCGTGCGCTCGCTAAGGGCGGCATTGTAGTTTGCGGGGGAATTCACATGAGCGACATCCCTTCCTTTCCCTACGCGCATCTTTGGGAGGAGCGTGTCATCACCTCAGTGGCAAATCTCACCCGCCGCGATGGGGAAGAATTCTTTGACATTGCGCCACGTGTTCCCGTTAAGACTGACACGGAAACCTTTGCGATGGAGGAAGCGAATACCGCGCTAAATAAGTTCCGCTCGGGCGAGCTTAACGCGACTGCGGTGCTGATGATTTCCCGATGACCAAGGTCGAACGCCGAAAAACCAAAGAAGTACGAAATCCGGATGACGAAGAAGAGAAGTCGTAGTCCCTGGTCATTTGACCCTTTATCATTTTTCTCAGCGCGTTCTCATTTGTGCACGACTGTCAAACGGCTTAACAAATTGCCAGGAAGCGGTTTTTCATCGTTCCGAACTGAGACAGCCGCGTTGGCGAGCGCCTCTTCCTCGGGAGACAGAAATGGCCCGAAGCGGCTTTTGTCGATCGCCTTCATGAACGCTTCGTGAGGGGAGACGATGCCTTTTTCAAGGAGCCCCCAGATAGCATCGTCCATGAATTGCATCCCCTGCGCTCTGCCGGAGACAATCACGTCTTGAAGCTTCTGCGTTGCCCCTTCTCGAATTATCGCGGCGACAGCGGCATTGGCGATTAGAATTTCATTCACTGCAATTCGTCCGGGTCGATCTGCTCTTTTTAGAAGCAACTGCGCAACCACACCACGCAGCGAGTTCGCCAGCATCGCACGCGCTTGCGGCTGACGGTCGGCCGGAAAAACGTCCACCATTCGGTCAACCGTCTTGCGCGCATTGTTCGTGTGCAGCGTGCCTAATACGAGAAGACCCGTTTCAGCTGCCGTAAGAGCGAGCGAGACTGTTTCGAGATCGCGCATTTCTCCCACCAGCACAATATCGGTGTCTTCGCGCAAGGCCGCCTTGAGCCCGGCGGCAAAAGAACTGGAATTGGTCGGGACTTCCCGTTGAGTGATGGTGCTCCTTTGTTTTCGTGCACGAATTCGATCGGTTCCTCGATTGTGACGACATGTTTCGCAACGTTTTGATTGATATAATCGATCAGCGCAGCTTGCGTGGTAGTTTTGCCCGAGCCGGTGGGGCCAGTGACAAGGACCAGGCCGCCACGCAAATTAGCGAATTCTTTTACAACCGCTGGAATTCCCAGTTCTTCGAGTGTGGCAATTCTGGTGGGAATGAGCCTGAAAGTTGCGCCGTAACCATTCGACTGCTTGAAGTAGTTACTGCGGAAACGAGAGGCTTGGTCCATTTCGTAGGCAAAATCCAGGCCTCCGCGTTGTTCAAAGGTCTCCCAGTTATGTGCTCCGCAAATTTCGCTTAGCATCTGCACTGCTTCCTGACGTGTGATCGCCTCGGCGCGAATTGGCATAATATCGCCATGCACGCGCATTTTCGGTGGCTGTCCCTGTGCGAAGTGCAGATCGGATCCACCGTGCTTCACAATAACACTGAGAAATTGGTCGATGTAAGCCATTCTCAGAATCGCGGATTACACGGATGTCGCGGATAGGGACTGATCATATTCACGGAGCTTGGGGGTTGTTTGTTAGCGGCCTTTTCTGACGAACAACTCGTTTCCATTCGAGCCGTGTCGACTTGAATTCAGCAGTAAGGCAAGTTCAAGGCCGGTGATAGTAAGATAGCCGATCATTCGCGCCACGTGCGCTTCATTGAATGCTGCTACAACCTTGGGATCGACAATTACTTTTTCGTCAACAACGAGATCTGGTATCAAGTTTCCGACTAACTCGCTATGGTAGAAGACGGGAAACGCTTTCTGCGCTTCGACCATGTGACCGCGCTGCCGTAGTTCGATAACGATGGCGCGTTCATACAGTGTTTCATCAAGGCCGGGCTTCATTTCGTTTAGGACTTCCATTGCAACGCCAATGATTTCTCTGCTCAGTTCCTCGTGAATCAATACCGCTTTGTATTATCCGTGTTATCCGCGCAATCCGCGGTCACATTTTCAGGTGCTGTCGCACCATTTGTTTTTGGTCGGCGCGCGCGTAAGCCTCCTGAGCGCCAATCAGACCGCGTTGATAAAGTTCGATGAGCGTATCGTCCATCAAGCGCATGCCTTGTTTTTTACCTGTCTGAATGATCCCCGGTAACAATGTAAGTCTTT
>JBEDUS010000229.1:0-5174 GCA_040414975.1 Candidatus Udaeobacter sp. | reverse complement strand
TGTTTCCTGAAGGACCCTGTCGCGATCCTCGCGATCGACAACGTATACGACCTGCGCTTCAAGCAATTCATCGAGCAATAGGTTTGCAGACGCCTGCCGCGGCTTTACGCCTGTTAGAACCAGAATGCATTTATACCCAAAGCGAGCTGCTGCAGCTGCGGTTTGACGGCAATGATTGGACTGAAGCGCCCCGCCAGAAATCAAAGTCTTCGCTCCCTGTTCACGCGCTTCCGCTACGAGAAACTCTAGCTTACGCGTTTTGTTACCACCGAAGGCGAGTCCGGTTAGATCGTCACGTTTGATCAACAAGCGCGGTCCGCCCAAAGCATCAGAGAGACGCGGCAGCGCTTCAATTGGCGTCGGAAGATGAGCGAACTTTAATCGGGAAACATTCATTGAACCATTGCTGGCTAACAATTCCTCTTATCGCAGTTCGCTAGGCGACAATCCGGTCGCGCATCCCACCATAAATCATGCCACGAACCAAATCTCTCATGTAAAATTCGTATGGGAATCCAAGATCAATCCGACTGGCTTCATCCAGAATCTTTAACTGATTGGCAGAGAGCAAAACATCAGCACTCGCAAGGTTGTCCTTGAGTTGCGGCAGCTTGCGCGCACCGATAATGGGAATGACTGGGACTGGTCGATAGCGGAGCCAGGCGAGCGCGACTTGTGCCATGCTGCGATCGACCTCATCGCCCACCGCTTTGACAGCTGTGACAATGCGCGTGGCCCTTTGCTCTTCTGGCATGAACTCCTTCACCATATCGGAGCTCATCCGCCCGCCTTCGGAAGAACCGTGGCCGTGATATTTTCCGGTAAGCACGCCGCCGGAAAGCGGGGACCATGCAGTCACGCCGAGATCCAATGCCTTGGCCATGGGGATCAGTTCGCGTTCAACTGTTCTCTCGATCAAGCTGTATTCAATTTGCAGCCCAACAAACGGCGACCAACCACGAAGGTTAGCCAATGTATTTGCCTGGGCGATCCACCAGGCCGGCGCATCGGAAATTCCGGCGTAAAGCACTTTTCCCTGACGAACGAGATCGTCCAATGCCCGCATTATTTCTTCAACGGGAGTGATTTGGTCCCAGATGTGAACCCAGTAAAGATCGACGTAATCAGTCTGAAGCCGCTTGAGACTGGCCTCGATCGCCTGCACCATGTTCTTGCGGTGGTTGCCTGCGGCGTTTGGGTCCGTTCCTGGAGCCGCGTTTGTATATTTCGTTGCGAGAACCACGCTCTCGCGATGCCCTTTGAGAAACTCCCCGAGCAAAGACTCACTCGTGCCATTTGTGTAGATGTTGGCGGTATCAATAAAGTTGCCGCCTGCCTCGCGAAAAGCATCATAGATCTTTTTCGCGTCATCTTTGCTTGAACCCCATCCCCATTCTTCGCCAAAGGTCATGGTGCCCAGACAAAACTCCGAAACGCGCAAGCCTGATTTTCCAAGTAGTCTGTAATTCATAATATCCTGTGATTCATTTCTAGTCGCCTCGCTGTGCCGAGGCGTGCCCGCGGTGCTGCTCGATACGACACGGCGACACAGCGCCGTGGCTACTGCACGTAGCTATATGGGATGGAGTCGGAGATTAATTCACGTGCCGTGTTGCTTCGAACAGGAACCACGCGCGTCGCTCAGTTTCGTCGATCCAGACTTCGATCAGACTTGCGGTAGCAACGTCGCGATGCTCATCGCACACGTTATGCGCTTCGCGAAGATGCGCTGCCATCGTGCGATTATCTTCCGCTAACTCTGCCAGCATGCCCAAAGGCTCGACGTATTCAGCGTCGTTATCCACCAAACGCTGAATGCGCGCGATCTCACCGATCGAATGCAGAGTGACCCCGCCGATCTTTCGAACTCGCTCCGCGATGGGGTCGGTCATCGCAAAAAGCTGGTCGGCATGTTCGTCCAGCAGCAAGTGGTAGTCGCGGAAGTGCGGACCACTCATGTGCCAGTGGAAATTTTTTGTTTTCACATACAGCGCGAACACGTCAGCCAGAATGGCGTTCATCGCAGCAGTGATGTCTCTCGTTGCCGAAGCGGTGAGATCTGTTCGCGTTTCCAGTGGAGCTTCGCGTCTGCGAAGCAGTTCGGAAGTCTTCTTTGAATTTGGCTTATTCATAATTTCGTTTGTACCAGTTGATGTTCTATTTGCGCGATTAAATACGCTTTTCCTATTATGAGTTTTCATGTCTTACTGTCCCCGTCGTACAGAGGCTCCTTTCAATTCTATTTGATATTCGCTCGTAAGCATCCCATTTGCTTCATTTCTAGCACTGAAAAATCCTACAGGTGAATCAGGCCACGGCGGGTCGCGCTTGCTACGGCTTCCGTACGGCTGATGACATTCATCTTGGCAAAGATCGCTTTCACGTGCGATTTCACCGTGCCTTCGCTAATGAATAGCTCGGCGCCGATTTCCTTATTGCTCTTTCCCTGGGCCATCAGCTTAAGGACATCGATTTCGCGCGAGCTCAATGTTTCGCCGCTAACGCGTTCCGCCAGCTTGGCTGCGAGATGAACAGGGACGCAAGTTTCACCCGCGTGAACCCGACGGATACTGTCCATCAACGCTTCGCGCGGAACGTCCTTGAGGAGATACCCTTTCGCGCCGGCTTGAATCGCACGGTAGATGTCTTCATCGCCATCGAAAGTCGTAAGTACGATGATCCGCGCATTTTCATCGTGCTCGCGGATTTCCTTGATTGCGTCGACGCCGTCCAGCTCAGGCATCCGCAAATCGAGCAGCGTCACATCCGGACGGTGTTGGTTCCACAAATCGACCGCTTCGCGACCATTGCTGGCTTCGCCAAGCACCGTCATGTCTGGTTTGCGCCGAATTAAAGAAACCAAACCTTCGCGCACCACGGTGTGGTCGTCCGCGATGAGAACGCCAATGCGCGACTTTTTCTGTGCGATTTTGCCGACGGGGCGTTTTGAGGGAGGCTGGCGTTGCGGCTTTGCGGTCCCGGCAGATTTGCGGGTCGGTTTCTTTTTGGTCTTCACGAATGGACCGATCCGACGGCTCGCGCGCCTTCGTTATCCGCCTTTCGAACGCCACAGCGCTCAGGGAAGAGTTCGTGGCTTGGTGGACTGAAATCGCGATTATTCGCTACAGAGAATCTGTCCGGTGGCTGATAAGGCAACGCGACGACGATTGTCGTACCTTTGCCGCGTGTGCTGGTGATCTTCAGTGTACCACCCATTTGTTCCGCCCGTTCGCGCATGCCTGCCAAACCCAGGCCATCGTGTCGGTCTTTAACTCTGAATCCGTCTCCATCGTCGCGAAATTCCAGGCGAAGCTCCTTTGGATTGGAGATCAGCCGCGTTTCAAAATTGCGAGGACGCGCGTATTTGAGTGCGTTGGTCAAAGCCTCCTGTCCGATGTGCAGAAGATTCTCCTGCCAACTCTGCGGGAGATCGCGAAGTTCGCCGGCGAGATGGAACGTTGTGTGAAGCGTTGTGCCGGCGGTGGTCGTCTTGATGATTCCCTGTAGGGCTTCCCAGAAGCTGCCTTGCTGCAAAGCTTGCGGTCGCAGCGCGTGCACAGATCGGCGCGCCTCAGTCAGACTCTGCCGGGCCAACTGGCTGGCGCGCTGCAAATGTTCATTTGCCTCCTTACGACGTGAACATGCAATCGCGTCTTCGGCGGCTTCCAGTTGCACAATGACGCCGGTGAAACCTTGCGCAAGGGTATCGTGAATGTCTCGTGCCATTCGGTTTCGTTCTTCGAGTATGGCTGCCTGCCGGCTTTGCTCGGCAAATTCATTGAGCTGAATAGCCAGCATCGCCTGATGTGCGAGCGCCTGCGCCAGTTCGATCTCTTCCGGTCGATAAGGCGGTCGGTCGCCGTGACGAATCCCGATAAATCCTTTTACGCGACCACCAACCAGCGTCGGAATCGTTAGGTACTTTTTCGTTCCCTTGAGCTTGAAATATTCGCGAATTGCTGCTGTGACGCGCGGATCGCTTTCAAGGTCTTCGCAGATTACAGGTGCTCCGGTGAAGACTGTTTCTTGAAGAACCTTGTCCTCCTTCCACAAGAGAGGGTTTTTGACGAACGGATGCTCTGGATCGTCTGCTGCAAAATTTTCGCCTTGCGCCGCGGCCCGGAGCACGAGCGATTCACTTGCTTCGTTCAACAACCACAAAATAACGCTCTGCGCTTTCAAGAGACGGCCGATCGTACTCAGCATTTGGCCGAGGAACTTGTCCGGAGCCGGCGCAGTAGCGAGAACATCCAAGCTGTAAGTCAGTGCTTCCACCTGGCCGCGGGCGACTTGTTCCGAGGCCCGCAACGCTTCCTCAGCGCGATCGCGTTCAATTGCCACGCGCACGAGGTGCGTCGCCAGCTCCATTAACTCGAGATCTCGCAAGTTTGGACTTCGCGTTTCGCGATAGTACATGCAGAAAGTGCCGAGGACTTTTCCTCCAGAGGAAAGCACCGGGTTCGACCACGAGGCAAGCAGTCCGTGCTTCAGCGCTAATGCGCGGTGCTCCGGCACGTCCCACAGAGGGTCCGTCGCGATGTCGGAGACGATGACGGGCGATCGCCGATATGCGGCAGTGCCACAGGAACCCGCACATGGTCCGATGGGCAACTTTTCCATCTGCCGGGTCCATTCGTTGGGGAGACTCACTCCTGCGACGGAATCCAGGTGGACGCCATCCGGATTCAATAACAAGACCGAGGCGAGGGTGCCGCTGCGCTGCTCCTCGATAATCACGCACAACGTATTTAGGATTTCTTTGAGCGGCGCACCGGTAGCTATCATCTCGAGGAGTCGCTTTTCACCAGCTAACAAGGCTTCACTGCGTTTCCGCTCGCTGATATCGCGCAGGATCGCTTGAAAATATCCTCCGCGAATCGCAGTCACAGAAACTTCTACAGGAACGATTTCTCCGTTTTTCCGCACGAAGTTCCTCTCGAAGCGCAACGTGCCTCCCGTTCTCAGTTGCTCGAGCCGCTCGCGAAACACATGACGCTCTTCCGGCAGATAAGTGTCCGTGACGGGTGCACCAATTAGCTCATCCTGCGGAATTCCAGCCAGTTCAGCACTGGCGCGGTTTCCCAGAACGCAGACGCCATTGGCATCAACGACGTAGACAGCATCAGGCGAAATATCAATCAAGTCCCGGTATTTCTCTTCGCTCTTGCGCAGTT
>JBEDUS010000228.1:0-7426 GCA_040414975.1 Candidatus Udaeobacter sp. | reverse complement strand
TTCTAAGAACGTCCTTTTTCGGGGAGAAAGAAACATCGACCAGGTCAATCTTTCCTGGCAGCTGTTTTTCGTAATAGAGAAAGGTCTGAATCTCATCCAGATTTGTGTCTGGTGAGAATTGCTCCGGCAGACCGATCGAATCGACATTGTATAAGAGTTTGCCCAGCAACAGGGCGTTATCGTCAGAAGTGACGTAGATCGTCAACCTGTTGACCAACGCTTGCAATGCAGACTTAAAGTTTCGGTCGAATTCTTCTCTATCCACATTGGGAGCGATAAATATTACGTGATCCAATTTCAGGCGCTTCGTGTCTGGATTGCTGTATAACTTTTCCAAAGCCAGACATGCTAGTCTGCAACCAAGGCTGTGCGCGATGATGATGATTTTTGGCGGCTTGATTTCGTTGCTTATTGCTTCCAGCAGATCCACCAGATGCTTCGTGGAGCGAGCTATCTGATCCAGGTCGCGGTTGTAGCCGAGGACTGATTCGCTGCTTGTCCAATCGAACGTGAGAACGTTCGCGTCGATGTTTAGATCGCGCGCCACCTGTGCGCAATGTGTCGTGCTGAGCCGAAATGAGGCTTGGTAGCCATGGATCCAAACGAGTAGAGGTTTTCCGGACTGAGCCTGAAGGTGCTCGAGAAACGCCGGGTAGGAGACCGATTCCACTCTCTTGATGGCACTGGCGTCGAGCGGCGAACCAGCCCGGTCCTGCTCTGGCACCTGAACCTTTACCAGGCCGTATGAAACTCGCCCCGCGTATTCACTAAGGTAGGTGACGTTCCCACCCTCCAGAGGCCCTGCTTTCCTGTCAGTGACATACCCGATTGTCTCGCTGAAATTTCGTCTGACGCTAAACGGCCGGGCTTTTCCTTGGAGGAGCCTCGTCAGAACTACACCGACATGCGCAGGAATTGGGAAATAAGAAGCTGTAACCAAGCCAAGCGCGTAGCAGACCGTCACAAGAAAAAGAACAAGCGCAGGCTTTTTCCACACGAGTTGGTCTTTTAGTTTTAAGCGGTGCTGGTGTGAAGCACGAAATCAAGTATGAACCAGCGAACCACGCCGCGTGCGTGGTGCTCGTTAATTGACGTTTGCTTCCTTGGGTTCTTTCGCTGGAGCACTTTTTTCCGGGAACTCAAAACCGACTTTGCCGTCTTCCAATTTCAGGTAGGCGGAGAAAGGATGCCCTCTTTTTGAGATAAAACCGTTTATGAGGTCGGTTTTCCCAGTTGTCAGAAGCTTCTGCGCCTGCTCCTTTGGAATCTCCTTACCGAGAATCGTTTTGCTTAGTTTAAATTTGCATGGCTTTCGGTCAGCCTGCGAACGCTCACAGATATAGCTGTTCTCAGTTTCAAAAATTTTTCCGCCGCAGTTCGGACATTTCCCGATCGGCTCTTGTCCTGAAAAATCGATTTTGGCGACCGGTTCCTTCGGCTTTCGTTCTTTTCTTGTCTTTGGCTCGCGCTTCTCGAATTCGAACCCTACGTCTTTCTTGTCGGTCAGCACCAGGAATGCTTTAAACGGTCTCCCTTTGCGGGAAATGAAGCGCGGAAGCAAATCGGTCCTGCCCGTATTGAGCATTTTTTTTATCTGCTCGGGCTCTACAGGTTGTTGCAGGATGACTTTGCCAGCGCGAAAGTCGCACCTCTTGTTCGGGCCGACTGAATTTTCGCAGAGGTAGCTCATTCCCAGCTCGAAGACGCGCCCGCCACACTTTGGACATTTGCCGAGCGGCTCTTTTCCAGAGAAATCTACCGGTTGCGCAGCACCGTTCTCCTGACCGTTGGGTCCGAAATCAAATTCAGCTTTGAAGTCGTCGCTTAGCTTTAGCACGGCGGGGAAACGCTTGCCTTTCCTGCTCCGAAAGCCGCTCAAAGGCCCGACTTGCTTGTCACGCACGAGCGTTTCAAATTCTTCACGGCTCAGCAATCGCCCGGCAATAGTCTTCCAAATCGCGAAGTCGCATTCTTCATTTGTGCAGGTAAAACTCTTAAATCGCTCGATGATAGGCGAACCGCACTTTGGACAGGTGCCGAACGGCTCGCTGTCGGGCATATGCTCATCGGGATGAAAATGCCTCGCTTTGCCGACAATTTCCTGCGTGAGATGGCGAATGTCGCGCATGAACGCGTCGCGCGTGAGCTTGCGATGTTCAATTTCGCGCAAACGAAATTCCCATTCGCCGGTGAGTTCGGGGCTGGTCAGTTCGGGCACCGCATTTTTTAAAAGGGTGATCGTTTGGATCGCCTTCGCCGTTGGGTGCAGTTCTTTTCCCTGTCGCGTCAGGTAGTGCGCTGAAATCAACGTTTCGATGATTGCTGCGCGAGTGGCCGATGTGCCGAGCCCTTTCTCTTTCATCGCGTCGCGCAGTTCCTCGTCGTCGACAAGCTTTCCGGCACTTTCCATCGCGCTAAGGATGGTCGCCTCGCTGTAGCGAGCCGGTGGCTTCGTCTGATCGGTCTTGATGTCGATGCCGATTGTCGCGACGCGCTCGCCCTGGTTCACTGGCGGCAGGTTTTCTTCCGGCTTCTCAGGGGCTGTTTCGCGGCCATAAACTTCCAGCCATCCAGGGGCAACTAGAATTTTTCCTTCCGTCTTGAACGGCTCACCTTCGACACGGGTTATCCGAGTCGTGTTCTCGTATTGGGTAGGCGGAAAGAATACGGCGACGAAGCGCCTGGTCACGAGCTCGAAAACCTTGCGCTCGTGCTCGTCGAGCGAACCCGAAGCGGTCCCGGTCGGAATAATCGCAAAATGATCGCCCACTTTTGCGTCGTTGAAGATACGCTTATTTGGTTTGACCCAATTGTTATCGAGCACCTTTCGCGCGAATGGATTGTCGATCCTGCCCAGCGTCGACTTTACTGTAGGGACGTAATCCTCCGGCAGGGAGCGAGAGTCTGTGCGCGGATAGGTGATTGCTTTGTGCCTTTCGTAAAGGGCCTGCGCGATTTGCAATGTGCGTTTTGCCGAGAAACCAAAACGATTGTTCGCTTCGCGCTGCAAGGTCGTGAGGTCGTAAAGCTGCGGCGCCACCTGTGTCGCCGGCTTCTTCTCTTCCAACTCGACGACCCCATCTTTGCCAGAGCATTTGCGCTGAATGGCATCTGCGATTTCCCGGTGCCATAAACGCGGCGCCGCGCGGTGCTCGTCCCAAAGCGAGCCATTTGGGGCGTCAAGTTGTTGCCCGGCGTCAGACAAATTCAACCCAAGGCGGTCGAGCAGTCTCTGTGTTCGCTGAATTTCAGACTCGTCTTTCTTGAATGCTTCATCGAACCATCGCCCTGCATAGCCACCCGCTGCGGCACGGAATTTGCCAATGATTTCGTGTAGATCGCGCGATTTGAACTCCTGGATCTTACTCTCGCGGTCAACAATGATTGCTAGCGTCGGAGTCTGCACGCGCCCAAGCGAAGTGACCGTACTGCCGCGCCCGCCGCTGAGCCGCAACGTAAACGCGCGAGTCGCATTAATGCCGACCAGCCAGTCTGCCTCATTCCGGCTCCGCGCCGCGCTGGCCAGCGGCTGCATCTCAGCATCGGTGCGCAATCGTGCAAACCCGTCGCGAATCGCCTCCGGCGTCATCGATTGCAGCCAGAGGCGCTTGATTGGCTTCTTTGTACCGGCGTATTGAACGATGTAGCGAAAGATTAATTCGCCTTCGCGCCCCGCATCGCAGGCATTGATGATCTCCGAGACATTCTTGTCCTTAATGAGCCTGCGAAGAACATTGACGCGGCCACCCATTTTTTCTGCGGGCGCGAGTTCGAATTCCGCCGGCATGATGGGCAGTTTCTTCATGTCCCACTTGTCCTGTGCCTTCATGGACGCAGGTACCGCCAGCTCAAACAGGTGGCCGACAGCCCAAGAGATGAGATATTTCTCATTCTCGTAGAAATCCTTGCCTTTCTTGAAATCGCCGAGCGCCTTGGCGATGTCACCGGCGACCGATGGCTTCTCCGTTATTATGAGAGACTTGGACATGGGGGCTGGCAATCGAACCCAGTTACAGGACTTTTGCAAGTGGGAGACGTTTTTTAGGCACGCATGGCCGGGAAAACCCGCATAAACGCCGTCCCTATCCCAGCTTTACAAAATACTTTCCTGGTAATTGTTTGACCAAACGCTTCAATTCCAACTGCAACAAAGTCGATGAAACGGTTGCACTCGGCAAGCGTGCTTTCTCTGTGATGTCGTCAATTGATGTCTCCGTTGCTTCGATGGCGTCGTAGATGCGGCGCTCGTCCTCCGACAGTGGCGGCAAAGGACGCGCGGCTGCTTCGGTGGACGGTTTTGCCTCAGGCAGCAGAATCTCCAAGTTGCCCAGGATGTCGCTAGCATCCATGACCAGCTTTGCCCCTTGCTGGATGAGACGATTGGATCCCATCGCACTCGGAGCGTTGATATGACCGGGCACCGCGTAAACAGACCTCCCTTGTTCGAGTGCCTGAGATGCGGTGATAAGCGCCCCGCTATTCAAACCGGCCTCCACAACAAGAATACCGTGACTCCAGCCGGAAATAATTCGGTTACGCATTGGGAAAGTTTGGCGATCTGGTTCAATGTCCATCGAAAATTCGGACACGATTGCGCCATTGCCCGCTCGAATTTTATCGGCAAGCGCAGCGTTTTCCGGAGGATAAAGTTTCGCCAACCCGGAGCCAATTACTGCAATCGTGCGACCTTTCGCCGCAAGCGCCCCTTGATGTGCAGCGGTGTCGATCCCGCGCGCGAGTCCGCTGGTTACAGTCAATCCCGCATAAGCGAGTTGATATGCAAGCTTTTTTGCGGATTCCACCCCGTAATGTGTGGTGCGTCGCGCCCCGATGATACCGATTGCGTGGTGATCGCGTTCTTTCAGTCCACCCCAAACATAAAGCACAATCGGTGGCGCATGAATTTCCCGAAGCGACTTCGGATATGACGGGGATTCTTGCGTGATTACGCTGGCGTCGAATTCGTGAATCCGGTCAAGCTCCGCGCCAAGATCCACAGTCGATTCCCAGTTGCTAATTTGATCGGCCACTTCACTGCCGATGCCTTCCACTTTTCGGAGCTCGCTGCGTTGCGCTGCGAGAATTTGTTGCGGTTCCCTGAATACTTCCAACAATTTTCGCACGCGCACCGGCCCGACTGTCGGCAGCATATTGAGCGCGATACATGCTTCGGTCGCGTTCATTTGTAAGCCGCAAGCTGGGGCGCTCGCGGTATCTAGAAGGGAATTTCGTCGTCGTCTGGCTCAGCCGGGCGTGCCGACTTCGGTGGCGTGGCGGTTTTGCTACCAGGGCTTGTGGTTTCTTCAGTGGTCTCGCCTGCAGCGCCTCCGGGGCGACCGCCGAGCAACTGCATACTTTCGCCCACGACGCGGAGTTTGGTCCGCTTTTGCCCAGTCTGCTTGTCGTCCCAGCTATCCATTTGCAGGCGACCTTCAATGAAAACGGGCCTGCCCTTCCTTAAATATTCGCCGGCGATCTCGGCCAGGCGCGCCCACAGCACAACATCGACAAAGGTGACTTCTTCGCGTCTTTCTCCGCCTTCAGTTGTGTAAACGCGATTCACGGCGATGCCGAGATCGCACACTGCACTGCCCTTTGGGGTATAACGGATTTCCGGATCGCGAGTGAGATTTCCAAGGAGAATAACTTTATTGAAACTGGCCATGCCCGGCTTATAGCCAAATCACGTACCTTTCGCCACCTTTTTCGCGGACTTTTCCGCCTTTTCCTGAAGACGCTGGTAGCTCTGGCGATAAATCTCGGGATCGAGTTTGAATTTCGACTGCAGTTTCGCAATAGACTGCGGTTCGGCGTTGAAGACAAAGTTGACGTAATATCCGGCGCTGAGCGGTCCTGCGGCATAAGCAAACTGGCGCTTATCCATTTTTTGCACCTGTTCGATCTGTGCGCCTTCTTGTTGGAATTCGGATTCCAATCGATCAATGACTTCCTTGACTGTGTCTTCTTTGCCTTGGGTATTCAGCACTAGCAAAGCTTCGTAATGGTGTTTCATAATTGTTCGGTTTTGTTGAAAACGTTCATCGCGGAAATGAGGTCATTGTCAATGGCGCATTTCACTGCGTCTACAGCGCGATCGATTGTGGATCTGACGATCGGTTTTTCTTCTTCGAAGAAAACGCTCAAAACATAGTCGACTGAGCCTGCGGGTGGAGCTTCTCCGATTCCGATTCGGAGACGGGGAATTTCTTCGGTCCCGAATTGCATAATGACCGATTCAAGGCCGTTATGGCCGCCCGATCCGCCGCTGAGCCGCAATCTCAGACGGCCGAGTGGCAATGCCATGTCATCAAGGACCACAAGGATCTCGCGCGGCTCTATCTTGTAAAACTGCGCTATTGCAAGCAGCGGATAGCCACTCCGGTTCATGTAGGTCATCGGTTTTGCCACAAATACAACTCCGCATTTGGCCAATAAGGCGTTCCACTTTGCCGATTTTTCCCAAGTCGATCCATACTGCGCGGCCAGCTGGTCGGCTACCATGAAACCAATGTTGTGCCGGGCCGTAGCATATTCAGGCCCGGGATTTCCTAGCCCTGCTACCAGGCGAATGTGTGCGGTTGATTCTTCCACGTCCGCCTAACTCGCGATCCGGCCCCAGCCGGACTGGAATTTTTCGCAATCCGCAATCAAGAAGGCTACTTCTTTTGCTCTTTTTCTTTTGGAGCCTTTTCCTTTGCAGCCGGCGCGGCGCCGGGAGCTTCGCCCTCTTCCTTCTTCTCGGTGATAACTTCTGGTCCTGCCGCGGTGGCAGCTTCAGCCTCAACAGCAACCGGTTCTTCTTCGACAGCTGGAGCTAGCACAGAAAATGCCGTCAAATCCGCTGGGACCTTCGCAGTTACCCCGGGCGGAAGTTGAATATCGCGTACGTGAATGGAATCACCGATATTTAGTTGCGAGACATCTACAGTAATTCGGTCTGGCAAATCACGAGGCAAACACTCAAGCGCCAGTGCCCGCAGGCTCTGCTCAAGCAGCCCACCGAAAGTCTTTACACCAACGGGAGTACCATTCGGCTCGAGAGGAACTTCCGCCTGGATGGTTTCATCCATGGATATGGCATGAAAATCGACGTGGACGATTTCGCCGCCGACGGGTGAATGCTGAACTTCCTGCACCAGCGCGGCGCGATTCGATTTTTCGCCCGCGATTTCGAGCTCCACCAGGACGTTTTCGCCCGAGGCATGGCTCATCATCGCGTTGATTTCCCGGGCCGCAACTTGCAGAGGTTGGGGTTTAACTTTTCCCCCGTAAATGATGGCCGGAATAAGTCCGCGGGCTCGTAGCTTGTTCACGCCCGACCGGCCCACATCACTTCGCGGTTCTGCCTTTAATTTAACCTGTTTTGCCATTTGTTCCGTTTTCTATGTTAAACAGCGATGAGACAGACTCATCATTATGAATCCGC
>JBEDUS010000227.1:0-6366 GCA_040414975.1 Candidatus Udaeobacter sp. | reverse complement strand
CAAATGAATGGTGAGCATTTGAACGCCAAGGCGGTTCGCCGATTCGACAGCTCGGGCAACCGTGTTTGGAATGTCGTGCAGCTTGAGATCGAGCCAAACCTTGGAACCCGTGGACGAAATCGCGCGCACGACTTCCGGACCTTCTGCCGTGTAAAGTTGCAGCCCGATTTTGAAAATTGAGATTTGGCTGCGCAGCTTTTCAACAAGCTTAAGCGCCTCGATTTTTGTCGGCACGTCCAGCGCGACGATGATTCTGTCTTTTGTCATTCCGAGCGAAGTCGAGGAATCCAGTGGCGGCAGCTTTGGCTGGCATCGCGGGATGTGTTGACTACGCTCGACATGACGATATGCAAGTTTTTGCTCCTGCGAAGATCAATCTGTCGCTGAAAATCCTTGGCCGACGGAACGACGGCTTCCATGAACTCGACACGCTCATCGTGCCGATTTCACTCTACGACGAGATCAGGATCGGTAAAGGCGGTCCGGCAAAGGGAATCAAGTTTCGCAGCGGTGATCCATCAATTCCAAAGGGCGACGACAATCTCGTTGTCCGGGCAGCGGAAGCATTTTTTGAAACAACTAAGATCGAGCCTGCGATTTCGATCGAGCTCAAGAAGAAAATTCCGCACGGCGCCGGCTTAGGCGGCGGAAGTAGCGACGCTGCTTCGGTATTGCTCGCACTTAACGAATATTTTGACGCGAAATTGTCGCCGAAAGCGCTCGCCGAAATAGCGGAGCCGATTGGGTCGGACGTTCCATTTTTTCTCTTTCAATCTGCGGCCCTGTGCAAGGGGCGTGGTGAAATGGTCGTTCCCACGGAATTGACCAGACAGTTTTCAATACTCTTGTTGAAACCGGACTTTGCCGTCTCAACAGCATGGGCTTACTCGCGCTGGCAGGACTCTCGAGAGATTTCCGGTGTTCGGTATGAAGCGCAGGAATTCGCTGATCAGAGTTTCGTGAATGATCTCGAGCGCCCGGTCTTCGAAAAATTTGTTTTCCTCGCGCAATTGAAAATGTGGTTGCTGAGCCAATTGGAAGTCGGCGCAGCGCTTATGTCGGGTTCCGGTTCGACGATGTTTGCGGTGATGCGCGAAAATGCAGACGCGGATCGCGTGGCGGAGCGCGCCGAAACAGCGCTAGATCCGGAGCTGTGGACGTGCGTGTGCAACACGCTTTAAGTCAAACCCTGGAGCGGCGGCGCCCAGCTCCGCGGCTGCGAGACGAATATTTCGCCGATCTTCGTTTTGGTTCGAATTTGGAAATGCCAGCGCCGTCCTTTACTTCCATGATTTGGTCGCGCAGAAGCGCGGCGCGCTCGAATTCGAGGTTCGCCGAGGCTTCTTGCATCTCTTCTTCCAATTCCCGCAGCAATTCGGTCACATTGAAATCCCCCCCAGTCTCCTGAATAACGGAAGCCGCGATTTCGCGTCCGCGAAGAATGGTGTGCAGACTCTCTTGCACGGCACGCCGAACCGTTTGCGGCGTGATACCGCGCTTCTCGTTGTATTCCATCTGTTTCGCGCGCCGGTATTCTGAAATCGACATCAGCGCTTCCATGCTCTGGGTGACCTGATCTGCGAAGAGTACTACTTCGCCGTTCACATGTCGTGCAGCGCGACCTGCAGTTTGGATCAGAGAGGTCTGGCTTCGCAAAAAACCTTCCTTGTCCGCATCCAGAATGCAGACCAGTGAAACCTCGGGGAGGTCGAGGCCTTCTCGCAGCAAGTTGATGCCCACGAGGATGTCGAAATCCGCCGCGCGTAATCCACGCAATATTTCCACTCTCTCGATGGCGTCGATGTCACTATGCAAGTACCGCACTTTCAGTCCGACATCGCGCAGGTAGTCCGCTAAATCTTCCGCTGTTCGCTTGGTCAGCGTAGTCACCAAAACTCGCTCGCCCTTTTCCACGCGCTGACGACAGAGCTCAATCGTCTCGTCGATCTGATTCTTGAGCGGCTTAAGCGTGATTTTCGGATCGAGAAGTCCCGTGGGACGGACAATCTGCTCCACGACGAGTGGTGCACCTGGCCTGTGCGCATCGAATTTTTCTGGCGGCTCATCAGTGCGCGAAACCTGGACTTCTGAATTGGATGCAGGGCGTCGGGGGCCTCCCCCCGATTTCGCGGGGTTGGAGGTTGAACGCTTTTCGCCGGGCAGCACAAATGGAACAAGTTCCTCTTCGCCAATTCGCTGTCGCCGATGTGGGATGTATCCTTTGTTTCCAACGACGCTGTTTTGAATTTCAAATTCCGCGGGCGTCGCGCTGACGTAAATGAGCTGGTTCGTCAGCTTCATGAACTCGTCGAAATTGAGTGGACGATTGTCAAGGGCGCTGGGAAGCCGGAAACCGTAATTTACAAGCACGGTCTTGCGCGAGCGGTCGCCTTCATACATCCCGCCGATTTGCGGGATGGTGGCGTGTGATTCATCGATGACTACCAAAAAATCTTTCGGGAAAAAATCGATGATCGTGTACGGTTTGGAACCCGGCGGGCGCCCGGACAAATGGCGGGAATAATTCTCGATTCCGTTGCAGAATCCCATTTCCTGCAACATTTCAAGGTCGTATTCGGTGCGCATCCGCAGGCGTTGCGCTTCCAGAAGTTTGTTCTGCGACTCCAGTTCTTTGATTCGCTCTTCCAGTTCTTCGCGGATCGTGCGCAACGCGCGATTGAGTTTATCCGCGGGAGTCACGAATTGCTTGGCAGGATAGAAGGTGATCACAGAGAGCGATTCGTGTGCATGCCCCGTCAACGGGTCAAACCGGGTAATCGCCTCAATTTCGTCACCGAAGAACTCGATCCGGACCCCTTCTTCGTCGGCGGAACCCGGATAAACCTCGACGACATCACCCCGGACACGGAACCTGCCGCGCGCGAAGTTAACATCGTTGCGCTCGTACAACATGTCGATTAAGCGGCCAAGCACGGCTTCGCGTGAAATATGCTGTCCACGCTTTACCGTTAGCAACATCTGTAAATAATCCTCTGGCGAAGTAATGCCGTAGATGCAGGAGACACTGGCTACAACAATTGTGTCGCGGCGCGACAGTAACGCGCTCGTCGCCGCCAGTCGCAAACGCTCGATCTCTTCGTTAATGGAGGAATCTTTCTCGATGTAAGTGTCGGAGCGAGGGATATACGCTTCCGGCTGGTAATAATCGAAGTAACTAACGAAATACTCGACAGCGTTCTGCGGGAAGAACTGCTTGAACTCAGAGTAAAGCTGAGCGGCAAGCGTCTTATTGTGCGAAATGACAAGCGTAGGGCGGTCAAGCTCCCGGATTACGTTTGCTATAGTGAAAGTCTTACCTGAACCGGTCACGCCAAGCAGCGTCTGATGATGGTTGCCAGCTTCGACAGACTTCAATAACTTTGCGATTGCCTGGCCCTGGTCACCTCGCGGTTTATAATTCGATTCTAGCTGAAACGGCATCCGTGAACCTAGCATCGTCGGTTGCGCTTGTGAACCGCAGCAAGGACAGTGCTGCGCATCGATACCAATAACGCTGCTTTGACTCGTGGGACATCTGCTAAGAGCGCCACTACAATTTGACGTGCCGCGCCGACCCGATGATAGATCGACACCGAGGATGCTGTGAATCTCCCCATGTTTCTGTCCGAGCTGATGCGTCACAATGTTTGCAGGATTGCGATCGTCTGTGCCGTAATCGCGTGGCTTTTCATCCAGGCGTGGTCGATACTTTTTTCTGCCTTCGAAGCGCTGCCCCGGCCGAACGTCATAGGAGCGGCCCTGGGCGAGATCTAAAGCGGTATGTCTGGTGATTCTGGGTCGGGCGCTCGGCTACAGATCGGTCATGTCCTCTTCATGGATGTGGTGGGTTACTCGAAATTGTTATTGGATGAGCAGCGTGAGATTCAGGAACAACTAACGCAAGTTGTTCGAGACTCGGACCAGGTGCGTGCTGCAGAGTCGGCAGATAAACTCATCCGTCTTCCCGTTGGCGACGGAATGGCGCTGGTTTTCTTCAACAGTCCCGAGGCGCCGGTAAAATGCGCGGTCGAGATCAGTAAAGAGCTGAAGCAATATCCCCGTCTGAAGCTTCGGATGGGGGTTCACAGCGGGCCGGTCAGTGAAGTTCACGATGTGAACGGTCGAACGAATGTTGCGGGCGCGGGAATTAATATTGCACAGCGTGTAATGGATTGTGGTGATGCAGATCACATACTTCTGTCCAAGCGCGTGGCGGAGGATTTGGCGCACTCTCGTCAATGGCGCCCTTGCCTACATGATCTGGGCGAATGCGCCGTAAAGCACGGCGTCCCCATCTTCATTGTGAACCTCTACACAGACGAAATTGGGAACGCGCAATTACCGGAGAAGTTCAAACAATGGCAATCGGAGCAAGCCGCGCAGACAGCAGGCGGCTCGTCATCAGTTCCTCGACAAAAATATGCCCTGATTGCGGCCGGCGCCGTTTTAATCGCCGGCACCGCCTGCTTCAGCTTCTGGCTTTATTCCAAGCAAGCAGCGTTAACATCTCTGGAGGCGGAGAAGACCATCGCGGTATTGCCATTCCAAAACTTTAGCCCAGATAAAGAAAATGCATTTTTTGCGGACGGTGTTCAGGATGACATCCTCACCAGTCTGGCAAAGATCAAAGACCTCAGGGTCATTAGCCGTTCGTCTGTGATGAAGTTTCGCGACGTCGCAGCGCAGAACCTGCGCGAGATTGGAAAAACGCTTGGTGTGGCGAATGTGCTCGAAGGCAGTGTCCGGCGTGAGGGTGATCGTGTAGTCGTTAACGTGCAATTGGTCGATGCGCAGAGCGCACGGCAGATATGGGCGAACCGGTACGACCGCACCCTTGCTGATTCCCTGGGATTGCAAGGCGAGCTGGCCAGTGAAATTGCCGATACTCTGCGCGCGACCCTCAGCACAGATGAGCAAGCCCGTGTAACAGCCAAGCCGACGAAGAATCCGGATGCTTATGTGTTTTATTTGCGGGCGAACCAAATCTCGCGAAACCCGGACACCACCCTGGAGGATTACAAAACGGCAGAGCAGCTTTACATGCAGGCGATCGCGCTCGATCCCGACTTTGCGCTTGCCCACGCGCGGCTTGCATCCGTTTGCGCAGAGGTCTTCCATTATTACGAGCCAACCGAAGATTGGAAAACCAAAGCTCGCACGGAAGCGCAAATTGCTCTGCGTCTTCAATCGAACCTGGCAGAAGCGCATTTTGCCCTCGGCCAATGCATTTACTGGATGGATGAGGATTACGAGCGTGCTCTGGAACAATTTGATATTGCCGCTCGTTTATCGCCGAGCAACGGAGATATTGCCCGTCTGATTGCGGCGATCAAACGCCGGCAGGGTAAGTGGGAAGAAGCACTCAAGGAGTACGAACGCGTTGCCAGGCTGGATCCGCAGAACCCAAATACCGTCCGCGAACTCATCTTTATCAACACTGCAATGCGCCGCTGGCCAGAAGCAGCGGCATGGGCAGAGCGAATGCGCGCGATTGCTCCGGCATCGATCGTTGCAAAGATTCAGAGTGGATACGTCGATTTTTGGTGGAGGGGAGATACCCAATCGCTGAAGTCGCTTCTCGCGAACGTTCCAGCTGCTGCCGATTCAGATGGCGCGGTTACTGCCTGCCGATGGGAAGTCGCCATGCTCAACCGCGATTATTCTGAGGCCAAAAACGTTCTGCAAACCTCCTCCCTCAGCGAGCTCTCGTACACCAACGCTGGCGCGACGCCGAGAAGCTTTTTCGAGGGCTGCATTTACCTTGCACAGGGCGATAATGTAAGTGCTCAAAAGGCATTCGAACTTGCAAGGCCCGCTTTTGAAGCGGCGGTGAAAGAGGCGTCGACGAGCGCCTATCGGCACGCGAATCTCGGTTGGCTGTACGGATTTATGGGGCGAAAAGAGGATGCGATTCGCGAGGGCCAGCGCGCCGTCGAACTCAAACCAGAGTCGAAAGATGCGGTCGATGGCGCGCTTATGAACTGTTATCTCGCGTTGATCTACGCGCGTGTCGGGGAGAAGGAGCTGGCCATTCCATTGATTACGCGCCTTCTCAAAACACCGGGCGCAGTGGATAGCGTCGATTACAGCATAACTGTTAACGACCTGAAATATCGCTGGGAATGGGACCGTCTCCGAAGCGATCCCCGTTTTCAAAAGCTCATCGAACAACCAATGAAGTAAGTCTGGAAAACTTCTAGCGATTATTAACAGTAATCGGCGGCCCAGGAGTTCCTTTATTGCTATTTAGGCTGCAGTATGCGCCTTGCATCGGCTGAAAGGGCGGAGAGCGTCGCCGCCGGTCGCGTGGTTGCTATGGGCACTGAATTTGCTCGTGAGATAGATTCCTCGCAAGTGCGGCAACCG
>JBEDUS010000226.1:0-3901 GCA_040414975.1 Candidatus Udaeobacter sp. | reverse complement strand
TTGCGACGGCGTTCGCTTGATCGGAAGGTTTATCTACGGAAATGCGCGTCGCGTGGGTTGTAGCCGTGCAATGCGCGACCACTGGCTGTTACGCGGAAAGTTTGACACTAGCGGACTTCGACATGGTTATCTTTTGAGCAAGGGTCCCATGCATACCCCTGGTGCGAACATCGGGGTTACCGTCAGCAATGACCGCAACAGTTATGACGGATGCGAATGGAATCAACCCGCGAGATTGATCCCACTCGCTATTGTAAAATTGTGCAGATCTACCACGTGGGACCGGAATCAAGGCTGCAATCCGAGTGGGAGTCGCTAGTGAGCGGATGCCGCTGCGCGCGAAATGCGCGCAACTAAACGATGCCCTCGCGCAGGAGCTCGTGTTTGCCGGCCAACAAATCCTGCACCAAAGCGTAGCCGCGTTTGTCGACGTTGCGCGTTGTGCCCGCAAAATGATGATCGATCCTCGTCCGCGCAGAACGGCAGAAATAATCTGCGATGGCGAGAATTTCATCCGCTGGTTTGCCTTGGCCGAGCAACCATTGGGCGTAAGAACAAGTGGCGCTGATCGCAAAGAGTTCGGTCGCGATTCCCACAAACCGTGAGAGCAACAGTTGCTCCCTGTCCAGTTTCGGGCCAAACCGGGCCATGGCGTGAAACAAACCGCGCGCAAGTCGCTTGCTTGTGCGTGCCGCATAGTCGACATGGCCGCGCAATGTCGCATGCAAATTTTCGAGGTTGCTTGCGCCATTCAACAACCACTGGCGCGGATACCAGCCGGCATAAAATTTTCCGGAGCTAAATACGGCTTTCGCGCGTTCGGAAATCGGCAACTGCGTGTTGAAAATTGCGCCACCGACCTTCAAATGCGGATCGAGCGCTTCGCGCGCGATGAATAACCTCATGATTTCGCTCGAGCCTTCAAAAATGGTATTGACGCGGCAATCTCGCAGAAATCTCTCAACAGCAATCGGCGGCTCGCCGCGCCCGGCCAGCGATTGCGCGGTCTCGTAGCCGCGCCCGCCACGCACCTGCATCGCGTCGTCGGCGATTTTCCAAGTGGTTTCGGTTGCCCACATTTTGCACATCGCCGTTTCGATTCTCAGATCGCCCGCCTTCCGATCCAGCAGAGAAGACGTCAGAAACGTCATCGCTTTCATGGCGAAAACGTTCCCGGCCATCTCCGCGATTTTTCCGGCGATCGCAGCGTGTTTTCCAATAGGTACGCCCCATTGAATGCGTTCGCCGGCCCATTTGCGCGAGATTTCAAGCAGCCGTTTGGAAACACCGACACAGGCTGCAGGCAGCGTGAGTCGCCCGGTGTTCAACGTGGTTAGGGCAACCCTTAATCCGGCCCCCTCCTTAGAGATGATATTTTCTCTGGGTACGCGCACATCGGTGAACTTCACGACCGCGTTGTAAAGAGCGCGCAGCCCCATGAACCGGCAGCGATACGTGATCTCGAGTCCCGGCGTATCGACATCGACAATAAAAGCCGTGATTTGCTTGCGCTCTTTCCCGCCAACCATCTTCGAGGGCGTGCGCGCCATTACCACCAGCACGCCGGCCTTTACACCGTTGGTGCACCAGAGTTTTTCGCCGTTTAGAACGAACTCACTTCCGTCCGAGGTTGGCTCGGCACGCAGACTCATTGTTGCCGGATCAGACCCGGCGTGCCGCTCAGTCAGCGCAAACGCCGAAATTTCTCCGCCTGCAACGCGCGGTAGATATTTTTGCTTCTGCTCTTCCGTCCCAAATAGGAGCAATGGCTGCGCGACGCCGATCGATTGATGCGCTGAAACAAGAGCGGCCACGTTTCCATCCCAGCTCCCAAGCAAAACCGCGGCCCGTCCGTAGTTGGATTGAGATAAGCCAAGTCCGCCGTATTTCTTCGGTACCTTGATTCCAAACGCGCCGATTTCCGCAAGGCCCTTGAAATTTTCCGGTGGAATTTCACCGGTGCGATCGATTTCATCCGGGTCGACATGCTCGCGCAGATAACTTTCCAGCTTCCGCAAAAATTCTTCGCCAGCCGCGCGATCCTCCGTGCTCTGAGCAGGATACGGGTAAATACGATCGAAATCGTAGCGGCCGACAAACAGATTACTGGCAAAACTGCCACGATCCTCGAGCGGATCGCGCGCCGCTTCCGCCAACTCGAGCGCTTCGCGCTGACCTTTCCCCATCTTCGACGTGTCAATGACGGCCGTAGCAGGCTTTTCCGGCTTCGCGCTGGTTTCCTCAGCGATTTGTTTTTCGGGCGCTTCTACTGGCGATTTCATTCTTTATAAAACCCTGTTCCTTCGCGAGCGTGCTTCTTCAACATCTCGCAGGGCGAAAATTTCTCCTCAGTTTGCGCCAGCCGTTCCAGTCCATCGACGACTTTCTTCAATCCAAAATGTTCCGCGAACCGCAGTGGACCGCCCCTGAACGGCGCGAAACCGGTTCCAAAAATCATTCCGTAGTCTGCGTCCTCCGGAGAATCGATAACTTTCTCCTCCACACAGCGCGCGGCTTCGTTGACCATGAGGAAGATAAGACGGTTCTGAAGATCATCTGCGGTAGCCCCGACAAGTCGGGGTGACGCGGGCTGGGTTGCTGCGCTACCTTTGCTATTGCCGGGGTCACCGGTCCCGGCTACAACGTGAGCTCGCCGCCATTGAGCAAGCGGTTCGTTAGGCGTTTGCGCTTTGCCCTCGTATTTGTAAAAACCGGCGCCCGCTTTGCGGCCAAGCATCCTCCCATCACGGAGCCAAAGGAGAACCGTGGAGACGTGATCGCGCGGGCCGTATGCCTTTTCCAGTGTATTGCCAATATCAATGGTAATATCGATGCCGATCTCATCGATCAATCGTAGCGGCCCCATCGGCATGCCCCATTGTACGAGCACATCGTCGATCTTCGTCGCTTCCACACCGCTTTCGAAAAGCTCTGCGGCATCAAGCAAATACGGAAATAAAACGCGGTTGACCAGAAAACCCGGGCTGTCGCGCACAATCACCGGCAGTTTTCCAACCTGTCGCACGAACGCCAGACTCCGATCGCGTGTGTCCTCTGACGTTTGCTTGGCAATCACAACTTCCACCAGTTTCATTCGACTGACCGGATTGAAAAAATGAAGACCAATCACGTGTTCAGGTGAAACGGTCGCATCCGCCAGCTTGCCGACCGGAAGTGCAGAAGTATTTGTGGCGACGATCGTTTTCGGGCCGGCCTGCATCCCCAGCTCACGAAAGATTTCTTTCTTTACCTCAAACTTTTCCGAGGCAGCCTCGATGATGAATTGCACGTCCCGCAATTCCATCGGTGCAGTGGAGGCAACAATCCGCGCCCGACCCGCTTTGGCTTTCTCCTCCGTCATCAAACCGCGCTTAACGCCGTCCGCATAGGTTTTCTCAATGCTCGCAAGACCGCGGTCGACCTGATCTCGCGCAATGTCGCGCAGGATCACAGTGACGCCCCGCGAACTAAGCCATTGCGCAATACCCGACCCCATCACGCCTGCGCCAATGACGGCAGCGTGCACTACTTTTTCCTGCGGCGTTTTTGAAGTTCCTTTCTTGTACTTTTCGGTGAGGAAAAAATTGCGGATCAGATTTTGGGTTGATTCGGTATTGCCAAGTTCGACAATCGCATCCAACTCCATTCGCAACGATTCCTCTGGAGAAGTCGACAAAGTCTTGTTGATAATTTCGCACGCACGTTCTGGTGCCGCGTTTCCGTGTTGCCGTGAAGGGCGGGGTTCCTGCGACGCCGCGCTCGCGAGAGGTTGCCCGTCCAATTTGCGTTTTCCTGCGTCCAACTTTTTCCGGGCCGTATTGAAAAGTTGATCGCGTGACACGAGTTGATCGACCAAGCCCAGCTTCATCGCTTCCTGTGCGGAATAAAGTTTCCCCTTCCT
>JBEDUS010000225.1:0-3547 GCA_040414975.1 Candidatus Udaeobacter sp. | reverse complement strand
TGCCGAGCGCTGCTGCGCGCCAGTTGATCCGTTTGCTCACGCCGGAAGAACGCCGTGTGGCCACCGCACTGCTCGGTTATCCAGAAGACAGCGTCGGACGTTTGATGACGCCGGATTTTATTGCGGTGAAGGACGATTGGACGGTGCAACACGTGCTCGATTACGTGCGCCAGTACGGCCGCGATACCGAGACGCTGAACTTTGTGTACGTTGTGGATGACCAGGGAAAACTGATCGATGACGTGCGCATGCGCGAGTTTCTCCTCCGGCCGCTTACGACGCAGGTGGGCGAGATTCGCGACAAGAACTTCGCGGCGCTGAACGTGGCCGATTCGCAGCAGAACGCGTTGAACATTTTCCGCCGGTACGACCGCGGTGCCTTGCCGGTAGTCGATTCAAACGGTGTCCTGGTAGGGATCGTGACGAGCGATGACATGCTCGACGTAGCCGAAGAAGAAGCGACCGAGGACATTCAAAAGCTCGGCGGAATGGAAGCGTTGGATGAGCCCTACACAACGATTCCGTTTTTTCGAATGATCAAAAAACGTGCGACCTGGCTGATCCTTCTTTTTCTCGGCGAAATGCTCACCGCCACGGCGATGCAAGGATACAACAGTGAGATCGAAAGGGCGGCAATTCTCGCAATGTTCCTGCCATTGATCATCTCCAGCGGCGGTAATTCCGGCTCGCAGGCAACCACGCTGGTCATTCGCGCTATGGCGTTAGGCGAGCTCCGCCTGGTCGACTGGTTTCGCGTCGTTCGCAAGGAACTCGTGTCCGGGCTTTCCCTTGGCCTAATTCTTGGAATAATCGGTTTTTTTCGAATCTCATTGTGGCAGTATCTGCACATTTTTGATTACGGACATTATCACTCGCTGATCGCCACCACCGTTGGCGTTGCGCTTGTTGGCGTCGTGCTCTGGGGAACTCTGAGCGGAGCGATGCTTCCATTCTTACTCCGGCGCTGTGGGCTCGATCCAGCGGCCTCCTCTGCACCATTCGTCGCCACGCTGGTGGACGTAACTGGTTTGGTTATCTATTTCAACGTGGCGTTGTTAATTCTTCGAGGGACACTTCTATAATCAATTGGTTGCAAGCAGGGGTCATCGCGGTGAGCTAGCAATGGCGCCTGTAGCCGCGGGTGCCGATGACGGCTAGCTCTAGGATTGCCGAGGTCGGTGCCCTCGGCTACAACAGAAGGGAGTTATGTTGTCGATCCAAAAGATCTTTGGGCACGACGAAACGTTCTACGATTTACTGGAGAAGAGCGCGGAAGAGGCAGACGCGAGCGTGCATCATCTGATCGCGTTGCTGGAACGCCTCGAGCAACATGAGTCGCCACAAAGCCTGGAACAATTCATTCTCAGCCGGCGCAAGGACAAGGAAATCACGCAGGAGCTCACTGAGCAGCTTTGCAAAACCTTCATCACGCCGCTGGAACGCGAAAACATTCAGGCGCTGGCCGGCGCACTTTATAAGATCCCCAAGACTGTGGAGAAAATTGGCGAGCGGGTCTTGATCTGTCCGGAAGACCTTCACGGCCGCGATTTCCGCAAACAGGTGGAGCTGCTGGATCAGGCGGCCGAAACGGTCATGGCCATGGTAAAACAACTGCGCAAGGGTACGGACGCGGCGACAGCGCGCGAAATGAATGCGAAACTCCAGTCAATCGAGGGCGAGGCCGACAAACTCGAGCTTGATCTGTTACGCGACCTTTACCAAAGCGATTACGAAACGAAACAGGTGATCTTCTGCGCGACCTGTTCGCACTGATTGAAAAAGTCATCGATCGCTGCCGGGACGCAGGCAACATCATCCTTCAAGTCGCGCTGAAGTATTCGTAGCTGGCTGCTCGCGACGGCGATGCTCACCTTTCTCACCGTCATAATCGCAGCGATCATTTTCGAATACAGCAACGGTTTTCACGACGCTGCTAACGCGATTGCGACGGTGGTCTCAACCAAAGTTCTGACCCCGCGCCAGGCCATCGCGATGGCGGCCTTCTTTAATCTCACAGGCGCGCTCCTTGGTGGCGCAGTAGCGTCAACAATCGGCAAAGGCTTCGTGGACACTAACGTGGTCACAATGGCTACAGTTCTTGCCCCAGTCGTCGCTGCATTTGCGTGGAACATCACCACGTGGTGGTTCGGTTTGCCCTCCAGTTCAAGTCATTCGCTCATCGGCGGGCTATGTGGAGCAGCGCTTGCCACGGCACGCGGCAATTGGTCCGTCATCAAGTGGAACGCGGGTGTCTGGCCGAAAGTCGTTGTCCCGATGATTACTTCGCCGCTGGCTGGATTTGTTTTTGGCGGACTTTTGATGTTTCTGCTTTTCGCCGCACTGCATCGCTTCACACCGCACTTTGTGAACACGGTGTTTGGAAAGCTCCAAATCTTCAGCGCAGCGTGGATGGCGCACAGCCATGGTTCGAATGACGCACAAAAAACGATGGGCATTATTACGTTGGCGCTTTTCACCGGCACAAAGGCTGGCAGTTTCGATCGCTTGCCCGGTGCTCTGGGTTTTCTTAAGACCCCAACTTTCGTACTTCCTGTGTGGGTCATTGCTCTTTGCGCGTTAACGATGGCCGTCGGAACGGCGGCCGGCGGTTGGCGGATTATTCGGACGCTCGGTCATCACATGGTGAAATTGCAACCGGTGAACGGCTTCGCTGCCGAGACGACGGCGGCATTGATTATCCAGGGCGCCAGCTATTACGGCATCCCGCTCTCAACTACCCATGTAATAACGACGTCGATCATGGGCGTAGGCGCGGTCAAACGATTCAGCGGAATGCGATGGACCGTGGTCGAGCGAATCATCTGGGCCTGGCTCTTTACTCTGCCGGCAAGCGGACTGATCGGTTATGTACTCGAGTATGTCGCGGCGGCAACGCTGTGAGTCGCCGTTCCGGGGCCACGACCCCAGCTACAATTTATCCAGCTCTTCGATCACCTTTTGCATGCCGCTGACTACGAGCGTGAACCGACCGTAGTCCAGCTTGTCGGCCGTATCATTCGCTGAGTGATAATACGGATACCGAAACGGCGCGGTGTCGGTCACCATGAGAGCGGGGTAACCGTTCCGCCAGAACGACCACTGATCGGACCAACTGACGCCCGGAACAAACGAGGGAAGCGCCGCGGCTTCTGACGGAATGCCTGCTTGTTTGCGAAAGAGCGCGATCACGCGACGCAGCAGCATCCTCGACTGAATGTTGCTGACGAACCCGATAAAGTTGCCGACTTTGGGATAAAAAATTCCCAGCCCTGGCAATGGATACGTTTGCGAGCGCGGTGCGTCGGAAAAATAGCCAATCGTTTCGAGGCTGATCATGGCAGCAATCTTATCGCCACGCGCTTTGCATCTGCCGGCGTAAACCTGGCTTCCCATTTCACCCGACAAAAAATAAGGCGGCTCCTCGTTTACAAACGCGACGAAACGCAACGTGTGTTCTGTTTGTTTACCAGCGAACCGTCGTGCCAGAGCGAGTGTCGCAGCGACGCCGCTCCCGTTGTCGTTTGCGCCAGGCGAAGCAAATACTGAA
>JBEDUS010000224.1:0-3254 GCA_040414975.1 Candidatus Udaeobacter sp. | reverse complement strand
GCGAGGCTGGGAGTCTGCCGAGCCGGTTTTGTCTTCTCTGGTGTTGCGACGGGCTCGGCACCGGTACCTGCATGCTGTTCGAACGGACTGTTGAATATCTCGATGATCGAGATGCGATGACCCGGTTTAATCGGACGACTCTGGTGGGGCAGCAGCGATCCGAGGCTGATCAACAGGGAGAACGGAAGTAGAAATTTTGCGGAAGCAATACTCCAAAGCGCGAAGCGGGCGCGCGCAGCGTTGTGTCGCAAAGCCAGCGCTACAAGCCAGGTTGCCATGACAAATACAGTCGTCTGCCAAATGTGGTTTCCTGTGGCGCTGAGCATCACTTGGCCCTTCCTTTCTTCGCAAGCTCCTGGAATATCTTTTCGGCGTCCTTGTACTCTTCGTATGTAAGCTGGCCCGACTCGATCAGGTGCGTCATTACCGGTTGACTGGAGCCGCCGAACAGGCTGAGGAACTCATCGATCAGCTTACGGTGGGCCGCGTTCCGGCTAAGGGTGGCTTCGAATACAAAAACATTGCCGACCCGGGAGGCTCGGTGGACCGCCTTTTTCAATTCCAGCCGATGAACGATGGTTTGAATCGTGGTATATGCCGGACGTCGCTTGTGATTGAGCGCATCAATGATGTCTCGAACACAACAGGGTCCCTTGTCCCAGAGGACTTCCATAACCTGCAGCTCAAGACGCGACAGTTTCGGTGATCCTTTTCTCATACTACGTGTGTAGATTAGTTACTACATGCGTAGAAAGTATGTCAACAATGTTTTTTAGTGTGAAAAATGATGCCTTGCCATCTTAGGCATCATTCGGCTACTATGCCTAAAATGTTTAGGCAACAACACAAATGACGGACGCCAAAGCCGATCTGCTTCAAGGCACGCTCGACATGCTGATTCTGAAGGCGCTATCCCTTGGTCCACTGCATGGCTACGGCATCATTCAGCGGATTCGCAGGATGTCCGACGAAATGATGCAGGTGGAACAGGGAGCTTTGTATCCCGCACTCTATCGCATCGAACAAAGGAAATGGGTGAAGTCCAAATGGGGGCACAACGAGACAGGACGGCGAGCCAAGTTCTACACACTGACTAAAACGGGCGAAAAGCAGCTCAAAGAAGAAGAGGCGTCCTGGGACCGTCTTGCGTTGGTGGTCGCCAAGATGAGAGAAGCGACATGAAGGCTCTCCTCGACCGGATACGCGCATTGATCCGTCGCGATGCCGTGCTTCACGACATTGATGACGAACTTCGATCGCACTTGGAAATGGAAGCCGATGCCAATCGGGAGGTCGGAATGTCAGATGAGGATGCTGACCGGGCTGCGAGAAAAAGTTTCGGGAACCTGGGCAGCATCAAAGATCGCGCTTACGAAGTTCGAGGAGGAGGTTTCATGGAAACACTCTTGCAGGATCTACGATACGGCATTCGCTTGCTCCTCAAGCATCCCGGCTTCACGCTCATCGCTGTAGCGACGCTGGCGATCGGCATCGGGGCAAACACGGCGATTTTCAGTATCGTCAACGCGGTCCTCTTAAGACCTTTTCCTTTTCCGCAGCCCGATCAAATCGTCATGGTCAGCGAAGGCGCGGGCGGAATTGTTTCGTATCCAAACTTCGCCGATTGGAAGGACGACCGGAACCTCTTCGCATCCGCTTCCGCGGTTCGCAGCGACGAGAGCTACAACTTTACCGGCGGGGGCGAGCCTGAACGACTGCAGGGCCGTCTTGTTTCCGCGGGATTTCTTTCAACCCTGAAGGTGAACCCGGTTCTGGGACACGACTTTACACCAGACGACGATCGACCGGGTGCGGAGCCCAAGGTCCTGCTCAGTCATGTTTTCTGGAATCGCCGCTTCAACGCCGATCCGGCGATTGTGGGCAGGCCGATCACGCTCAACAACCAAAGCTACACGGTGGCTGGCATACTTCCTCGAGATTTTCAATTCGATCGCGATGCAGATGTCACCATTCCGATTGGTCTCTCGGCGGATCGATTCAAAGCGCGTGGTGCGGACCCGGGAATCATCGTGGTCGCCCGTCTATTGCCCAATGCAACGGAGCAGCAGGCACAGGTAGCGCTCGATGTGGTCTATGCCCGACTGGAACGAGAATATCCGAGCAGCAATACAGGCCGCCGTGCTTCCCTGACGCCGATGCACGAGTATTTTGTCGGCAGTGCGCGCCAACCTCTGGTGATCCTGCTCGGATCGGTTGGACTGGTACTCCTGATTGCCTGTGCGAATGTTGCGAATCTCCTTCTTGTTCGAGGGTCCACGCGCAAACGGGAGATCTCGGTCCGCGTTGCGCTGGGTGCAAATCGGTGGCGGATTATTCGTGAGTTGCTGACCGGGAGCGTTCTCCTTGCGCTGATTGGCGCTGCTCTCGGAGTGCTTCTGGCTCATTGGGGAACAGCTTTCATCGCGCTGCGATTGCCGGGGAGTATTCCTCGTCTGACTGAAGCCAACGTGGACTTCCGCGTTTTGCTCTTCACTCTTGGCGCTTCAGTCCTTACGGGACTTTTGTTCGGGCTTGCACCGGCTTTGCAAGCCTCACGACTGAATCTCACAGACGCGTTGAAAGACGGAGATCGCGGGTCAGCTGGAAGTCGTCAACACCTGCGCAGTGCTGTGGTCGTTTGCGAAGTGGCTTTGACTCTGACTCTTCTTGTCGGAGCCGGATTGTTGATTCAAAGCTTCCTTCGCGTCGTTCAAGTCAATCCGGGTTTCAGATCAGACAAACTTTTGACAATGCAGATGTCCGTAAACAATCCGGACGGCAATCAAGTCGATTCGTTTTTCAAACAACTGCAGGAGAACGTTCGCCGGTTGCCCGGCGTGAAATCCGTCGCAGTATCCAATGGGCTGCCGCTGGCTGGAGTGAACCATCCGACCTATTTCATCGAAGGAAAACCTTTGCCGAAAAACGGCGCCGCGCCGGTCGCTAATCGTTACACGGTCAGTCCCGGCTATTTCCAAACGATGGGCATCGAGTTGGTCAAAGGCCACGTCTTTACGCTTGAGGACACCTCGAGGACGCCGCTGGTCGCCGTCATCGACGAAGCGCTCGCGCAGCGGACATTTCCAAATGAAGATCCGATTGGCAAACGTCTGTCTCAGTCGCGAGACTTCAGCCCGGTTTACGAAATTGTCGGTATCGTGCGGCATGTCGAACAGTACAACCTCGACAATCCGACAATTCGCCCTCCTCAGTTCTATTTCAGCATCAATCAGATCTCGCCGGATCGATTGCCG
>JBEDUS010000223.1:0-5339 GCA_040414975.1 Candidatus Udaeobacter sp. | reverse complement strand
CCGTGCTTCGACCTGGCCACGCGACCACTTCTGACGCAGCACAATAGCGCCGCGATTATCCAGGCCGACGACGTGGAACGAATTCTTACCGATATCGATGCCGATCACGGCAACTGCGCTGTTAAGTCTGGGACATGGCGTGCTCCTTGTCTTTGGAGCCCCTTGCCAGACTCGTCACTGGCGGGGCAGGAGCACGGCCGGACCATTCCATTAGGAGACATCAAGACATCTACCTAACGGTAGTCTTTCCTCCTTCCCCCCGACTCTAACGGGTGGGAGCGGCTGAGCATTTTGCAAACAGCAACTCTTACAACAGACTGGTATTCAAAACTGATTATATTGCTCGAGCCGCCGTGGTCCCCAAGGACACGTTTCGCGTCTTGTATCCACAGTCGTGGTCAGGTGTTTCCTCCTAAAAGATTATTTTTGCGAACGCTTCAGCCTGGCCGTTCGCGACCGTGCACTGCCATCCCGATGAGGATGCCGACGCCCAAAGCCACTGCAACAGCAATGAGTGGGCGCTGCTCGGTCTCATCTGAGATTTGATTGAGCGCTGCAGTTCCGTATCGGGCAGCATCTTTGCCGAAGGCAGCAGATTGATCGCTGAGAGAGCTAGCGCCCTGGCGGAAGCGATCCGCCCAGCTCGACAAAGTCAACGCAACGGCGTCACTCAAACCGTCAGCGCTATTGCGAGCATTCGATGAGGCGCGTGTCCCGAGTTTCCCAACGCCGCGCTGAAGGGCTTGTAGGCGCCGCTCGATGTCTCCGATCTCAGAGGAGATTGCTCGCGTGTAAGACGAAACAGTCATGTCCGATTAGCTCTTTTGTGCTGAATTAACCTGTTTGCTCACAACGGCCGATGCAAACGACCAAGGAGCCATCCTATCCCGAGTGCCACTAAGGCGCTGGTATACGGCTGAGTCTCGATCGTGTGGCGCAGCGCTTTCTCGAAACTGCTTGCCGTCTCACGCGCGGTGTCTGCTGCCTGTCCATAAAGGTCCTGAGCGACTCCTGTGGCTTGGTTCACCAGGCCTTCAGCTTGCGTTCGCGCGTTGCCAGTGGCCTTGCCGATTCCTTCTTGGACCTTACCACCAAGATTGCGAGCGGTGCCTTCGACGCGGTTTTCATCCATTGGTGCTTCTCCATTTGGTGGTAAACGTGCACAGTCGAAGAGGGTTCCCTGTGTGCTTTTGTATCAGCGGGAGAGCTGCCGTCGGTTGGCACCAACGCGTTTCCCGTAGACGTCGAGAGCCTCGTCAACGATTGACATGCTTTTATGGCCCGCATGATGAAGCGATCGCGGGTTCAGATCGATGGCAGTGGGTACGAATGCTGGCTGATAGATCTGCCTGCAGCGGATCACACGCGACGCTAACGTTCAGTGATGCACAGGCAGCACGCGGAACCTCAGGGGCCTAATACGCATTCTTTTTCTCGGGTTTGGGCGGCCGAGGAAACGAAAATGCTTGGAACGATACTGATCATTATTCTCATACTGTTGCTGATCGGCGCTTTACCGACATGGCCGTATTCAAGTGGCTGGGGCTATTATCCTGGCGGCGGGCTCGGTCTTATTCTAATCATCGTTGTTATTCTGGTCCTAGTCGGGCGGATATAGCGACGATCGACAGGTAGCTGCGTAGGGGAGGGCGCTGCGTCGTTTGCTATTCTTGCGGGCGCCTTCCCTGCTTTTTGCGCTGCAGGCGCGTGTCTTGCAGCTAGGCAAGCACAATCGGGCAACGCCTCTGCATTCGACAACATTCCTAGAAGCCGCGCTGTCTACACCTGATAGCTTTCCTTGACGCCGCTGGGAACTAAAACTCTGCGGTGGAATTTTCTGATTACTCCGGACGCGAGACGGGGAAGCCCTCGCCCGAACGCCCGAAAGTCTCCGTCTTTAGGAGAAACTCCGCGCACCCAAACACGCAGGGTTTCTTCTTTCTTTGGATCAGCGCAATTGAAAACGCGGTCTGTAGCCTCGTATCTAGCCGCTGATCGGGGCGGTAGGTGGAGCGCTCATCCGACCCACCGCCGTGCGAGCCATCTCAGCTGTGGAGGGCAGATCGTCCCCACTGAATCAATAGCCGCCAACAACCGCGCTCGGAGAACGGGCCGCCATTCAAGCGGCCCGTTTCCTGTTCATCTACCATTCCATCCAGCGGTCGCCGCGCCAATAACCACGGCCTTCGTACTCACGCCAGGTGTAGTGTTCATCTCGGCCCCAGCGCCAATCATCTGGGTGAACAACCACGCGAGCATCGGGCGGATAATCATAGGCCTCGTGCGTGTGCCAGCAGACCGGTCCCGCACACACAATGGCCGCCGAGGCATTCACCACTGAAACCGCAAGCAAGCCTGCAGCCGCCGTCACGCCGAGCAAAAACTTACGGGCGTCCATGCCTTACTCCATTGGAAGTTGACTTGTAACGAGACGCGAGGCGATTAAGTCCCTCGCGCCATGGCAAAGTTCGAAATCTGGCGACCGGCTAACTAGTCGCGCTCGTTCTTTATGATGGTCTTCTCCTCGGTATGCGGCACCGGAAGAACGTTTTCCTCTCTCTTCCTGATCACCGTCTTATCTCCATCTCTATCGCGCTTAATTACGGTAGTGTCTTCGGCCTTGACGATGCTTGCCATTGACGCGGCAAGTAGCGCGGTGGCGATGCAAGTGAGGATAAGCTTGTGCATTGGTCTGTCTCCTTGGAATTGCGATTGATGGGAAATTGTGAAACCGTTTAGTTGTTCCATTTTAAAGTACTTAGCTCGATCGTATTTTTGTCTCGCGCGAGGGAACAAAATTGGATGCGCGCTTTGGGACCACAGAAGACAAGAAAGCGCAAAAAAAGCCCCGCGTTTTCCCAAGGCCTTTCTTCTAGTAGTTGATTACTTCCGGTTCGGCACCCACGTTGTCGTGTTCGAGTCGTATTTGAATCCAGTGGAGCTTTTGAGATTGTCTTTCGTGGTGTTCATCACGAGCCACCACTTCTTGTCCTTCATTGTTGGATGCACGGCCTCGAAAGGGACAGCAACATCCTTTTCACCTGCGCCGAGGAAGCCGCCAACGCCGACAATCAGCGTTACTATCTTTCCGGACTTGTCGACCAAAACATCCTTGACGTCGCCGATCTTGTTTTCGTTCGGATCGTAGACGTTCTGCTTATACCAGTCCGTGACAGTCAATGCCTCGTTCGGCAGAGTAGTTTGCATTTTGGCGCTGGGAAAGTCGTTGCCTGCAAATGCCGGGATTGAGCACGCCATCAATGCCGCGATGAGGATTACTGGTCTGAACACTGGACTCTCCTTTTGAGTTGAAAAAATGTGTTTGAACAAACGTTTTCGCGATGACCTTTGTTCCTGACCAAACCGGTTTCGACAATGTTCAAGGCTGAGTGATCTGACGCGACCCGGCAGCTGAGAAATCATTGTTCTTTTGCTGTGAGCGACAGGACCGCAACGCAACACGGGCAATGTTAACGGTCCAAAGACCTGCGCGACCGCGCTGCCGCAACGCGGGCATTAGCGAACACGACGAATGATGCCAAAAGGATTGCGATCATGAATCGCCTCGCTGATGATCACGATAGACTGGCACACCACGCCGCACAGCGCCAAGTCCGAAGAGATCAATCGAAGTTCAATCCGGAACCAAAGTTGCGCGCGTTGCAACCGCGGTAATGAAAACCAGACCGAAACTAAAATTCGTTTGATGCATTTGTTAGATAAAACGAATGGTAACGTCCCACCCCGTCATTATCGCTGCTGCGTCGCTTTTTGGCTAACTAGATTAGGTCACATGACACCTTGCTTTGATGATTGGAGGCGATTTTGTTTTGTACTCCGCCAAATCGCGAAAGGCGAAAATGGCCGCCCCTTATCGGGCGCCGAAGCACAGAAGCGGGCGCGAGTGGTACTAACGGAATGCGGTTACACGTGGTCCGGGTATAAGCCGGCAGGTAAGCCGATCGCCGCGACCGATCAGCCATCGCAACCAAAAAGACGAGCTAGGCGCTCAGCCTGACCCACAAATGAATGGCCCCGGCACGGACACACCTACGGTGAAGCTTCAACTTTAACGCCAACGTAACGAACAAGAGCACTTGTCGTTGGGCGATTCCTCACTCGCTCCAGACAACCGCGAGTCGTCTAATGCAAAAAGTAGCACGGCATAGACGTGTTCATACGAAGTTCGCGTCTACAAAGTTGCAGCGCGGCAAAAATTTCCATGGGGCTCTGGCCACCGTAGCGGAGTGTCCTATTCTCGAATTCCACTGAGACACCTCCCGGCTCGATCAAATAGGCCGCTCGGAGTTAGTCGCTGTAAGCGCCGATCAATTTGTTCGTCCTATCCGTTCGCGGCGCGATGCCATTCTATCTACTCGATGAGTTTGCAGCTGCTGCTCGGCTGAAGCGTCAAAAGTCTGGCGTGAATGTCGCCAATGGGCCCGGACGCCGCTGATGTTTATCGACAGAGATTCGATCTGACCCGCGCCGCTCTCTTGGAACTTTGCTTGACAAACAAAGTTAGAGAGGATGGATACCCAATGGAGGATGTCATGGGATTTGGTCGTGGACTATTGCTTTGGTTGATTGGCATTCCGCTACCGATCATCATTTTGCTCGCGATTTTCATGCATCACTAAAAAACAGGTAGGTGCGGCCGGCCTGAAACGCCATTCACACCGACAAGCTAGGCGCATCAGGCAGAGGGCGAATGGGCGAACAGTCGACATTACCCGTGGTGGCGCGGCATGGCGCCCATCGGCTCCCCTCGGTAGAGGTCGATAGCTACAATGTCCAGCTTAAGGACAATGAAGGCTTCATAGGTGATCGCGCCAGTCGCGACGCGTTCCGCACTTTGATCGATCAAATTCGTAAAGCAGTTCGCAAAGGTGGCGATGATCCGCTAGGCGATGAAGACACGCAAGAACTCAGCAAGGCCGGACTTGATAATTTACTTCTTAAGGGCGAGCCGGAAGCCGCAGGCGTCGTTCACAGTGCAATTGAGGATTTTTCGCAGGACTTCGCCCTCATCATTCAGCGCTTTCTTAACCTGAAGGAGTGGAACGATACTTCGCGAATTGCCATCGGGGGAGGATTCCGAGCGAGCCGGATCGGCGAGATAGTCGCCGGCCGAACTACCGTAATTCTCAAAGCACAAAAGATCGATGTCGAGCTTGCTCCCATTCACAATCACCCCGATGAAGCAGGGTTAATTGGCGCAGTTCATCTCGCCCCCACTTGGATGTTTGAAGCGTTCGATGCCGTGCTTGCAGTGGATATTGGAGGCACAAACATCCGTGCCGGCGTAGTACAGCTCAACCTAAAAAAGTCGCGCACAT
>JBEDUS010000222.1:0-11434 GCA_040414975.1 Candidatus Udaeobacter sp. | reverse complement strand
AGTGCAGATCAGAATAACTGCTCCTAAACATGCTATCCTGCTGACTAACCAACCGGCGACGCCAATGGCAGATTTGAATTTAGTTTCTGTTAGTTTCGTTTTCATGATTGTTCCTCTGTTTTGTTTTTGTTGGCTTACTTGTCCTTTCACAGAGGTACTGCAGGAAATCCGGCGCGTTATAACGCGGAAAGTTTGGATTTTTTTAAGAAACCAGCCTTCGGTGACCGCGACGACCTTGTGGCGAGGCAAGGCTGCGGATTACCCGCCTTTGTGTCAGGAGCTACAGCGGGAAGCGGATGTTACGGAACCGTTTTTAAACAGAACGAAGTGGGAGAGGCGTTTAGTTGGAAAGCCCGTCCAGGCTTGTAACGTTGCGCCGCCTTAAACTCCTCGAAGAAGCTGTAGGACGTTTACTTTTGCTTTTGCTCGCAGAGTTTTTGGAAAGCGGGATTGTTCCGAAGCGGATCGAACATTGAATCGAGCCGGAGCAGTGCAGGAGTAAGCGGCGGAAGTTATCCGAAAAGTTTTCGCTCTATTGGGGGGGTCTTTCGCAACAACCCCTACGCGCGCGTATGCGCGAGGGAAACCTAAAAAAGAATTGTTTGCTCAAGCCTGAATCCGCAAAGCCGACCCTACCCCTGCTAGCCGCGAGACGGCGCGGCCACGGGGCGACGCGAGTCTTTCGCAACAACTCCACGCGCGCGTGCGCGTGAGGCGCAACCCTTGCTTACCTACTGCAGCTTCCTTATGGTCTTCACGCGCGCACGAGAGTAGATGAAAAAAACATGCTTTTGCCGCTATGGATTCTGAAAGCCGACCTACCCCTGCTAGGCTGTGACGCGGACCCGATGGGACGTCTCCCTCTATTACCCTTTCCGTTATTTCCGGCAGCCCCTACGCGAGGCCCGATTCCGCTAGCGCAACTTGTAGCGCGGAATCGGCGTTCAATCGCTTGTATGAAACCAATTGCTGCCCTCGTTATCTTTCTGGCGTTCGCTTCAACTGCTGCTGCCCAAAGAAACATCGGCCGCCTAATCGTAGAGCGTGATAACAGAAGCCTGCGCAACGCTGTCGTCATTCTCCGCCTCGACGGCCGCCAAATCGCTACTCTCACCAGCCGCAGCCCAACCTTTGATCGCGATTTGTGGACCGGCCGACGCACTCTAACCGCTCGCAACGCTTCCATGCCTTCTTCTCGCGCCTTCTCAACAACTCTGTCCGTCCGACGCAACCAAACCCTCTTCTTCACCGTCAAACGCCGCTCTTGGCGCTTTCCTGATCTTGTCCTCGTCCGCGAACATCCTTCAACTCCTTCTCGTCCAGCCCCGCTCCATCAAGAGGCTTACTGAGCCGTCGCTTGCGCTTGTGCTTAACTTGTCAATAGCCCTCGTGCACAGCGATACCCGCAAAGGCGTAGTCTTTCGCAATAGCTCCACACGCGCATGCGCGCGAGGGAAACCTAAAAAAGAATTGTTTGCTCAAGCCTGAATCCGCAAAGCCGACCCTACCCCTGCTAGCCGCGAGACGACGCGGTAACCCAAGGACTTTCTTTATAGTCTCCACGCGCGGAAGAGTTGATAAAAAAGGATTATCCTTCCCAGTCCTAGTTCTGAGGCCCAGACGCCCCTCCGCGACATCGAGACGCAACGCGGTTGTGGCCCGTGTCGTCGAGCAATCCTCCACGCGCTTTTTTGGTGGGATACCAAAAGGGCCACCAAAAGGTGGCCCTTTCGTTAAGTCCTGCTCGCAGTAGGCCTCAGAAGCTCCCAGAATTGGTGATGACGTCCTGCTGGTGAATCGGCGTGGGTACGAACTGGAGACCGTACCACCACACGACGTTCTGGACATTATTCGAATCAGTCCAGAAGGCGTGGAAGACATTGTCCGAGCCGGTCGCGATGTCGGTGTAATCACCGAAGAAACCGCCGCCAAACTGGTAGCGAGTATTAACGGGATGTGTGCTGACGGCGTTCGTCGTGTTCGTTGTAACGTCCTGAACGAAGTAATCCAGTCGGGTGTTATGGATGTATGGGCCCAGATAGGTGCAGTTGATTCGGCCCTCGGGTGGCGGAGGACCCGCAAAACATGTCTGCCACGGAGAAACGTAGTCCCCGCGATAGGCACCGAGGTAAACGTCACCATTTGCCGCCACGGATGCAGCTGGAAATACGTCCTCGATCGGACCTGTTGGCGACGGAGCGTTGAACGTCGAGCCGTCGCAGCCGTTAACTGCCTGACAGCCATTCGGGTCCGGGTCCGGCGTCGGCTGCGTAACTGGATAGCCGTCGGCAGTCCGGCTGCCGCCCGCGAAGACAGGCGCCGGATCGGTCCACGTAGCGCCGCCATCGCTTGATTGGCTAAACACGGCGACGCTGTGTCCGCTGGCTGCCGTCGTCCAAGTGACGTAAACGTCGCCGTTCGGGGCCACGGCTGCCGCTGGATAGCTATTCACGCGGAAGGCTGTGTCCGCCAGCGGTGAGCTCTCGACAAGGGTTGAGATCGACAAGGGCGGGCTCCAGGTGGAGCCGCCGTCGGTAGACTTGACCATGTAGGTCGAGTTCAGTGACGCGAGCCGGGTTGAGCCATCCCAGAACACATACAGCGTGCCGTCCGGGCCAACGACCGGGCGAGAACCCTGACTGTAGTGTGCATTAGCTGAAATATTCTCGGGCGTGCTGAACGTTGCGCCGCCGTCTGTCGAAGAGACGAAGAATATTGGCGACTGGACATAACGTCCGTTGTGGGCGTTGAAGATGAAGCGCGTCCATGTGACGTAGATGCGATCTATGAACGGGCTGCCCGCGTTTGTATCAACCGCGATCCACGGCTTGTCGTTGAGCGTCGAGGGCGAGGTGCTCTGATTGATAAAGGTCGGCAAGCCCCAGCTCAGGTTGCCACCGTTGTCGAACGTGCCTTTGTTGACAGCTACTGTGCTCGGCGGCGCGGTGCGGTCGAAACCTAGTCCGCAGTAGAACACGTGGCCCTGACTATCGAAGGCGACCGAAGGATCTCCACCCGCATCATACTGACCCGCGACCAGATGCTCGACGCCGGGGATCTGTGTTCCGATTTGGGCCGGATCAGTTGTTGGGACGTAATTTGAATTTGGGTTACTGTTGCAGCACCACGTCGAACCGCCGTCGTTCGAGAAGTACGTACCGGAGTAACCGTCACCGAGGGCGCTACATGGCGTCCCGTTAACCGTGCAGGGCCACGTGCGCGTGACGTAGTCGTTCGCGCCGCCAACGATCCGGTTCGAGTTGTTTGGATCAACTGCAATCGCCGTCTCATTCTGTGTGGCTGCGGCTGTGTCCTGATTCACAGTTACAGCAGGTGGGGTAACCGTCGTGCCATCGAGCGGACTCGTGAGCACGTGCGTTGGCGTGATCGGTGTCAGGGGCCCTTTCGGGGCACCCGGCTCCTCGGCTTCCTGTTCAAGGAACGCGGAGAAGCGAATTTGCAGGCCGGCAGTTCCCCTTAGCGAGGCTACCTTACCCGCAAGAGTGTTGATATTATAAGTCGGTGTACCCGCGCCAGACGGCCGGACTGCGATAAAGGCCATTGCCGCGGCCGCGATGAAGAGTACGCTCCCGCCCGCGATGCGCACATGTGAGGCGAAACGATTTCGAAGAATAAACCAGTGATCGGATTTCATAATGTATTGTTAGTGACAGGTTGGAGTTGAGCACGACGGAGGTGTAAGTTCATCCGCCTGATTCAAGATCCGTTTGATGTGAGCGCCGTTTATACGGAATCAGTGCGCATCTCGTCTAGTCAGGCTCTGGCCAGTTTCCAGGTAAGGCCAGACCTGATACGCGAATCGCCGATTCAAGTTCCAGAAACGCAGTCAGCTTTTCATCCACTCGCACAACGGAGCGGCTTTTAAGGCCTTGCCAACTTGCAGCGTTTTCCGGCAGACTTCCCTCTATGGAGGCAGAAATATACGACAGATTGACGTATAATTCTCGTTAGATGGTGCACACCACATTGCGTCATCCCGACCTCCGGCTGCGGGACATCAAGCACATCGTCGCACTCAAGCGTTTCGATATTCAGTGGGACCGCGGCACCGTTCCGGAGAGCGAGTGGATTTACGCCTCGCTTGAAGATGACGCGCATCGCGGACGATTGCTTGAGTGGTTGCGCAGCAAGAGCATTTCAGAGTCTGCAGATGCTTTCGTCCTCGGCGGTGGTTACAACGATTGGACTAGCATCGCTTGGGGCGAGATTATCGAGCATCCAGAAAAGTTTTTTGACGGCCGACCACTGAAGATCATTAGCAAGGACTTAGATTGGCGTCTGGATTACAGACAGGGATGTCTTGCAAGATTTGGTCGTTGGCACTACGCCGAACCATCTAACCATGCGCTGCAGCCAACTGCTGGCCGGCGTGTCAAGTTGCCTTAAACTTATGAAACCGTCGTTGATGTTGGCAAAGCTCGCGTCCGCCAGCGGTGGCTGAGCTTATTCTCGTTAGATTCCATGATGCTTCCTCGGCAGATCGACCTAAACGGAACTGAATTCGCGCGGCTACGACGTCGTTTGTAACGTTCGAATAGACCGATAAAGGATTTTGCCGCCTTCATACAGTCAGCCCCCTTGGGCACTGACCGATCCGTGTCCATACAGTCCCCTCCCTACCGCCGGAGCTTGGTCTGTCATTGTTTCGTCGCTGCCCGCGCTGCAGCCCGTAATGACGAAAGCCAGGATCAACAGGATGAACAGCAAATAAATACGCATGCTGATTCAATCGCACAGCAAAAGCAATTTTCAAAAAAGACCTCTTGGGCAATACGTGCCATTGGACACTGAATAAAGAATGCTTTCCTCGTCGTGGATCGCCGTTGCTCAAAAAGCACCCCCTCGCCTCGCCTCACCGCAGCGCAAGCGATCGCGCGCCGCCTCGCGCGCGCGTGCGCGCGGAACTGTCGCAAGCTCCGGGAAGCTGGACTGCTCGTTAAACTCGCGCGCGGGAGGTGGGCTATCCAAGGCCGAATCGATCCCTTCGCAGTGGCCGAGCATCTTACAACCCCATTCCCAACTTACATTTCGTTGCAAAGCGCGCTTTATCAGCACGGAATGATCTCGCAAATTCCGTCGGTTGTGTATGCAGTTAGTCTCGCCCGAACTCAGCGCCGTCAAACGCCTTTGGGGACATACTCAATCCATCACGTTGAGCCCAGTTTCTTTTTCGGCTACGAACTGAACGAGACCGGCCAGGCCAAAATCGCCATCCCGGAGAAAGCGATTGTCGATTACTTTTATTTTCGGCCAGCACGCACTCGATTGTTCGTACATCTTCCAGAAATCGAAGTCCCAACGAAGTTCGATTGGAAACTGGTTAGCCGCATGACCCGAGAAATACAAAGTCGTTCCCGGCGAGCATTAGTCGAGCAAGCTCTCCTTTCCCTGCCAAAGATAAGAGAGCGCTCAGTCTTTCAAAAGTCGTAGCAGTTCGGAACGCGGAATTAGCAGTTTCCCGCGCAGCGCCCGGCACGCGCGCAATTTGCCGCGTTGAATGAGGCGGTAAACGCTGAAGTAATCGACTCCGAGTAAATTGGCCGACTCTTTAATTGAGTACACAAGCCGCTCCGTCTCAGCGACGGTGGCTGGTCGCAATCGACCTTCGCCACCAAGTTGCAGATCGCCGGCTGGTTCGGATCCGGCGTGAGAACCAGCTTCTTCGCGCCGCGTTTGGCGACGCGTACGAACGCTACCGCTCTACGACATGGTTCTAGTGGTACGCATTTCAGTCTTGCACGCCACCCTGCCGTGGCTTATCTCGTTCTCAACGCACGCGTCCACAGTACTTCATCTCTGTTGTAATGTTTGATTCGTGGTTGTGGCGCGGCGACTCTGAGCGATTGATCTTTAATTGGGCAATAAAACAGGAAACAAGATTATACCCCGACCGGTCTTGTGAACATGACTCCCAGAGAAACTGATTCTTTCTTTGGGGATATTCCGCCGTCGGTCAAGAGCCTCACGAACTATATCTTGGTTTACAAACGGAATCCTTAAGCGACCTTCCTCACGACATTTCAGCGCTGCACGTCCACCGTATCAAGTCTAAATCAATCGCCCTGCCTAAAACACTGCGTCGCTCGGTAACTATCGGCGTCTGCATCGTTCTTGTATTGCTTGTCTGGATCGTTTTTGGCCAGACGCTCTGGCACGATTTCGTTAACTATGATGATCCTCGTTACGTTTATCAAAATACCAGGATAACAAGCGGGCTTAACAGCGCTGGCATTGTGTGGGCATTCACCCATATCCATGCTGAAAACTGGCATCCGCTCACGACCATCACACAAATGCTCGATTGCCAGTTATACGGGCTAAACGCGGGAGGGCATCATTTTACGAATGTTCTTCTCCATACAATTGCTGTGCTTTTGCTCTTTCTCGCGCTCCACCGAATGACTGGCGCCTTTTGGAAAAGCGCCTTTGTAGCAGCGGTCTTCGCGATCCATCCCTTGCGTGTCGAATCAGTGGCATGGATAGCCGAGCGCAAGGATGTGCTTAGTGGTGTTTTCTTTACGCTGACACTTCTTGCGTATCTGCATTACGTTCGCTTACCCCGGCTTGCACGCTATCTCCTAGTGGTATTCGCTTTCGCTTGCGGGCTCATGTCCAAGCCAATGCTCGTAACGTTGCCGTTTGTGCTCTTGCTTCTGGACTACTGGCCGCTCGAAAGAATCAGAGGTCAGGTGTGGAAATGCGCATTGGAAAAAATCCCGTTGATCGCCCTTTCGACTGTTTCAAGTATCGTCACGTTTCTTGTACAAAAAGGTGCCGTCGGACAGACCGCCGAGTTACCGATATGGGAACGAATCAGCAACGCAATCGTCAGTTATGTCCTCTACATCTGGCAAATGCTCTGGCCGGTACGGCTCGCCGTGTTCTATCCACACCCCGAAAACCGACTACCGCTTTGGGAAATCGTTTTCTCTCTCCTTCTTCTACTTTGCATTACGGTGTTAGCCATCGCTCAACGAAAACGGCGACCCTATTTGATCACCGGTTGGTTTTGGTATCTGGGAATGCTCGTCCCGGTGATCGGACTGGTGCAAGTCGGGTGGCAGGGACGTGCGGACCGATACACATATTTGCCCCAGATTGGACTCTACATAGCGATCACATGGTCATTGGCCGATCTGACCGTGTCGTGGCGTCGTGGACGCAAAATCTTGAGCACCGCTCCAATAGTTGTCATTGCCGCTTTGAGCGTGTGCGCCGCGGTTCAGGCTTCCTATTGGCGTGATAGCGAAACACTATTTAAGCATGCGCTTGCAGTAACAAAGAACAACGATGTTGCCCTGAACAATCTCGGTACAATTTTCCTGCAAAACGGACAGTTGGACGAGGCAATTTCCAAGCTACAAGCAGCTATCGATCTGCGGCCTGAAAATGGCCCAGCCCATGATAATCTGGCAAAGGCGCTGCTTAAAAAAGGCCGGTTAGACGAAGCGATGATCCAGAATCGTAAGTTCTTGGAAATAGAACCTCAAAATGTAGAAGCGCGGAATACTTTGGGGACAGCACTCATCCAACAAGGCCTCATAAGGGAGGCTATTCAGCAGTGGCATGACGCGCTCACAATCGAACCGGAAAACGTAAACGCCACAAGTAATCTGGCGTGGGTGTACGCAACATGCCCAGAAGAGTCAATCCGAAATGGCGGCCGGGCAGTTGAACTCGCCGAGAGAGCGCTGCGTATCTCGGGTGGCAAGATACCAATGATTTTTAGCGCCTTGGCAGCCGCCTACGCAGAGACCGGACGATTCTCGCAGGCAATTGAGACTGCGCAACGAGGCGCCGACTTAGCAATTATCCAAGGCAACCGTGGTCTGGCCAGTGCACTTCAGAGTAACATCGCTCTTTACCAAACTGGGAAACCGCTCCGCGATCTTCGTCTAACACTGGACAGGTCATCGCCACACAGTGAATAACAAGCGGCAGCTAACCCGGGGGACGGTTTCCGACAGACGTCAAGCGTCCGCGCGAGTCGCAACAACGACGGAGTGCGTGTTTGCCACGACACCCTGCCTCGCCTCACCGCAGCGCAAGCGATCGCGCGCCGCCACGCGCGCGCGCGCGCGGAAGCGTCGCACGGAAGGCGAGCAAGCGCTGGCCGAGTAAATCGCTACCTTAGTGATTGCTGTCGGCCACTTGCGGTGTCGGCTTGCTCACTTCAAGCTGTGCGCTCACTTTCTGTAGGCCTGCAGTAAGCGCGTCAATTTGCTGTTGCATCTGTTCAACCTTGCGGTGCTCTTTGAGAAACTCGTTGAGCAACATCGCGTTCACCTGGTCATAGCGAACGCTGTAGGGTTTTCCTTCTTTGTCGTGTACCACCAGTTCGGCGTTAACCTTTTCCACATCTTCAGCCACAAGTCCGAACTGCGATCTGCCTGCTGGATCAATTGCTTTCTTGTATCGGAAAGTGACCGGCTTTAACGCAAGAATTGCTTCGCTCGCCTTCTCCATCGGCTTGATCTCCTCCTTGAATCGCTTCGAGGAAGGGACCGTACCGAGATGGCCTGAGGGTTCCACAAACACGGCTACGCCATTTGTAGTAGAGGCATTGAAGATGCCAGCCATAAACGCGTTCATCTGGCTAGTGCCGATACGGATCGTGTTGTTTTCGCCGGTCGCGCCAAAGTTGCCGATGTCGATATTGTTACTGCCGGTGATATCTAGGCCAGCCTGAAAGCCCAACGCGATGTTCATGCTGCCGGTTGTGTTGTCAAAGAGCGCTCCGGAGCCGTAGGCCGTGTTGGAGCTGCCATTGTTGAACATAAGCGCGAAATATCCGGTGGCCGTATTGTCGCTGCCGCTTGTATTCAATTTGAGCGCCGCGGCACCAGTGGCGGTGTTGAAATTGCCGCTCATGTTGCCATACAGCGCCTGATTTCCCATGGCCGTATTGTTGACCGAGCCGGTGTTTTTGAAAAGCGCAAGAAAACCGGTGGCCGTGTTGCCGGAGCCGGTGTTGTTAAAGAGTGCCTTGGCACCGGTGGCCGTATTGTCGTTGCCGATCATGTTAAGAGCGAGCGCATCGACACCCGTCGCCGTGTTGTTGGAGGCGGTCGTCGTGTTGAATAGCGCAGCAGCACCCAGGCCCGTGTTACCGACAGCGACGTCGACATCAAGGTTCTCGAGGGCGTCGTGACCCTCGGCGGTGTTGGCGTTCCCATAGTCCCCGTCCGGCGGCGGACTTACTGCCTCTGCCCTTGGCAAAAGTCCAAGGCAGAGCAGCGCCAGTGTGATGACAAATAGTGGATTTATTTTCTTTAGCTGAATCAACGGATTCATGGTTCTTCCTTTCTTCTTCCCCGCTGAATTGATTCTGGGTTAGTTGCGGGTCTCCTGAAGAGGCGAAGAACCTAGCGGGGGAAAGTCCTCCGCCTGATTCGAGATCCGTTTAGCGACACGGAGTCTGGCGAGAATTACGACAGCTAGTCAAGATAATTCGCGGGAAGAGCAGATCGCCGATTCGGATGCTAGGCAGCTTTACTGATTATTCAGAGCCACTTGCGCTGCGGATTTGCTCGCTTCAAGCTGTGCGCTCACTTTCTGTAGCCCCGCGGTGAGCGCGTCAATTTGCTGTTGCTGATGCGAGCTCCTCGCTTGCAATTCCTTCTTTAGTTCCGTGATCGTCGCTTGTTGTTCCTCCACCTTCTTGTGCTCTTTAAGAAACTCGTTGAGCAACATCGCGTTCACCATCTCGTAATGTATGCTTTCAGGCTGCCCATTTGCGTCATGCGCAACCAGAACCGGGTTCACTTGTGCCACTTCCTCAGCAACGAGCCCAAAGGCGAGCGACTCGGTCCGATCAATGTCCTTTTTGTAGTGGAATGTAACTGGGTGAAGCCTGTAGAGAGCTTCGCTCGTATTATCCATTGTCTTGATGTTTTGCTTATAACGGCGCGAGGAACTTAAGTGACCAAGTAATCCCGTGGCTAAGTCCACCGTAACTGTGTCGGCGTTACCGCCGCTTATAGAGGTTATGTTAATGTTGCGAATATAGGTGTGATTGCTTTCTCCAGGGAAGCCAAAGAGATTCTTGCCGAGGTAAACGTTGTTCTCGCCAGTGGTCGAATTAATTCCCGCCTGATAGCCTATGGCCGTGTTATTGCTACCAGTCATGTTGCCAATAAGCGCATGATAGCCTATGGCCGTGTTGTTGTTGCCGGTGCTGTTGCGCTCCAGTGCGGATTGCCCGGTGGCTGTGTTGTAGCTGCCGGTACTATTGCTGTAAAGCGCAAGAAGACCAGTGGCCGTGTTGTTGTTGCCGGTGCTGTTGCGCTCCAGTGCGGATTGCCCGGTGGCCGTATTCTGGCTGCCGGTGGTATTGATAAGAAGTGCTTGAAAGCCGGTGGCGGTGTTTTCGCTGCCCGTATTGTTCGCGAGAGCTAAGGCGCCGGTGGCTGTATTTTGGTTGCCGATTATGTTGCTACGGAGGGTGAAGTAGCCAGTGGCCGTGTTGTTGTTTCCAAACCTAACGCTCTTGAGCGCACTATCGCCGAGGGCCGTGTTGTGTTTGCCGCCGTCGAGGCTAAAAAGCGCATAGAATCCTTCCGCGGTATTGCCTCCGGGATAGCCTCCGTCCGGTGCCGGGTCGACCGCTTGCGCTTTTGGCAATAGTCCAAGCAGCAGCCCGATGAGAAATAATGGAATTGGTGTCTTGCTTAATGGTTTCATGGTGGAACCGAGTGTGCCTTTTTTGCTCTCCACATGGCAACGACAAAATGATATGAACAGACTGGAGATGAACTATCCGACAACACTCATAATTACCGCCTTGGTTTGCAGCACGCCAGCGGCAGCCCTGACGCCGAGGGTTCAACCGACTCCGCGTCCACGTCCGTAAGTTCGAGTTCGTGCAGATCTAACCAATCGATGAAGCCACGGCCCCTTGACGCGATGACGGCGAGCAAGCTTGCCACGACACCCTGCCGTGGCTTATCTCTTTCTAGTTAGATGGCAAAACGCCGTATTGCCCGGATAGCTGTTATAGCCGCGATAGTTCTCGCTATCACTGGCGGAGTGTGGCGCGGTCGCGTCCCGATCGGGGCCGTTCTCTTTGGATTCTATGGCGCTTACCTTGATGTGCAGAAAGAACTCTCCTTCACGCGGAAAAGCCAACGTGCAACGATGGCTCAGTGTCTCCGCGAATTTGCGGAGCAGCACCATTGGCTCGAAGGCACCCAAATTAATAAAGGCGACCCAGGGCTTCCCCCTTGTGTTCGCGGACTCGAGATAAATGGCATTTACATTGAGCATGATTATGTCGCACTCAGCTTTGGCAACGCCTTCCGGCTAATGGAACTGCGCGCTTTCCGACCGGGCATCACCGGCTACGGCACAAAAAAGCTAGCGGACGGCTTCTGGTATTATGCGGACTAGGACCCATGCCAAAGCCATCTAACCA
>JBEDUS010000221.1:0-4528 GCA_040414975.1 Candidatus Udaeobacter sp. | reverse complement strand
TGCTTAACACGCACGGCTAGCTCGTTGACACCGCGTTGACTAAAATGCGGTCTATTATCGACTTGGTTGCTCGCTCATGTTCGCTGTTAAACCAATGCGACCTAACGAACGCTAGGCTCTATTATGGATTAGGAAACCTCCGTTCTATCCGTTGAACTACGGGAACACTTGATTATCAATAACTTACTTGTAAAATGACGGGCGGCTGCTGGCCTAGTTCTACCTAAAGTTCTACTTCTTCCACCTAAATCCACAGTCGTCCGTCAATGTTTGATTGGTGAGGATAATAGCACGCTCTAGACTGCCCGTTAAGCGCGAAAAAGCGTGTGCTTTAGGGCCGCCAACAGTTTCGTTATATCCCTACGCGCGCGTAGATGTTGGCAGCGCTTTCGCAATGTCGGCAGCGCTTTCGCTATGATCTCGACGCGCGCGAGAGCGGCTTAAAAAAAGCATGCTTCCACAAGCGCACACCCTGTCGCAGCCTGGCCTACCCCAGCTGGAACGTGGGGCGAGGCGGGCTCCCCCTAGCGGGGTCTTTCGCAATAGCCCCTACGCGCGCGTACGCCCGAGACGGAGGCCTAAAAAAAATTCTTTCCCCAAGCCTTTAATCCGCCAAGCCGACCTACCCCTGCTAGCCGCCCGACGATGTGGCACCATCGAAACGCTCTCCGTCGCCGCGATGCGCGTCAGCAATCCAGATTGTTCGCCCGAGACGATCAAGCGCTCGAACGCAGCCCCAACTCGAACCGGCTTTCTTGAGATTGTGCCGGCTGTTTTCGCGTGAAGCGCAGGCAGTCTTTCAATGCACTGTAACGGCGACAGGAGCGGAAGGGATACCGTTAGCAACAACAACAAGAGTGCTAGGTCCATGCTCTTGGGTTACCGACACATCGAAGTGGGTAGAGACCAGATCGCTGGAAGCAACGGCCATGCTGCTGTGGTCGTACGTGCGGCTATAAAACACGTGTCCGGTTCTGTTGTTAGTGATGCGCACGAGCGGATAGTTGGTCGCCGCTTGATGATCGTCTCCGTAAGCGGCGCCTTGCGACATGCCATTGAAACGGTAACCGGAGATTATGTATGAGCCCCCTGGAGTGACCCTCGTAGGAGCAGACTGAATTGCTGGCGCCCAAGCGGGGTTATACGTTCCCGCAGGATTGTAAACTGAGACGAAGGAGAAATCGGTGAAAAGAATCTGGCCGGTTGGTAAGACTAGGAAGTTGCCGTAGAAAGACGAGTCGTTCGATGCGTGGGGAGCCGGGGAGATTTCTGCCAGGGTCGACCCGTCCCATTCCAAAAAAGTCGCTGGCGTGTTAAAAACGCCCGGGCTTGCCATCATTATGACCTTGCCGTTGGGCTCAAGCGCCGCGGGCCCATCGGCGATGTCCAGTGAGTCGGGAAAATCCGGACCCGCAGTCCAGACCCCGGTGTTGAAGTTGTAGACCGCAGTGTGCCCTGCACCGCAACGACTCGCGCCAGTGTAGAAGATGGTTCCGTCGGCTCGCAGGACTCCAGGTCCCAATTCGAATGAAGCATGGTTGCGGCCACCGCACCCTTTGGCGGAATCCCAGAGCTGCACAATCGTGCTCCCCGCACTGGACCACAAGCCCGCCGCGGGGTCGTAGATTTCCGAGTTCGTCCCGTTGCCGTCGTACGCAAAGACGTAGGCATCTACTGTCAGCACATGTTTGTTGGGCAAAAGCGTCCACCCTTCCTCGTCGTTCACGTCGAATTTTCCCGAACCGGTCGGAGTCCACGTGAAAGTATTGAGATCGAGCAGAGCTGACTGATCAGTGCAGCAATTGGCTTGCATGTACGTTCCATCGAAGAGAACGACGCTTTGGGCATCACCAATCGTGGACCAACCCGTTGGAGGATTTATCATCGTCCAGGTGTTGGTTTGCGGATCGTAGATCGCACCCAAATTGGTCCAGACCGCTTGCAGGAAGTTGTATTCCCCACCCTCAATGATGACCCGGCCGTCAGGAAGAACGGCTGATGAGTGATAGAGCGGGCTGTATCCGGCTGGCGTTGAGGCCAACTGTGTCCAGGTTCCATTGACGTAGCTGCCGAACGCGTCTGGGGTCAGCTTCCACCAATCTTGGCAGCCATCATCTGCCAGCATAACAGTGCCGTCCGTGAGTAAGATCGGGTTACCAGGGCCGCAATCAGTATAGTCAATAACCGGAGGTTGGTTTGTCAGTAATTGCCATGGCGAGTTGGCAGCAAGGCTCGGAGGTGCGGCAAACCCTCTTGCGTTCTTTTTCGGCGGGAGAGGCTTTAGCGGTCGCAACGATTGCGCGACGACGAGACCTGCGCAAGCAAGCGACACGAACAGGACAATTGTTGTTTTGAATCGGATCAGTGGATTCATGATTTCCCTTCTTTTCCTTTTCCTCCGCTGAGTTGATTTTCGGAACGGCGGGTCCGAAGGAAGCGAAGAACCCAGCGGGAGAAAAATCCTCCGCCTGATTCAAGATCCGTGTAGCGACGCCGAGTTTGGAAAAATCTCGTTAAGTTCTCAAGATAATTCGCGGAAATCACGAACCACCGCTTCCAATTCCAGAAACGCCCGGTAGAAAACTAAAGATCCGCCACGCTAGTCATCACCGTTGTTGGCAAAGCCTTTTTCGACGTGGGCCATGCCCCAGCTGATCACTCAAACCGGAGAACTGACCTCGAAGGCTACGCTGCGTGGGAGCTGCACCCAATCATGAAACTCGAAGCTAAGAGTGACTAAATCCTTCGCTGGCGAGCACCTTGACCGTTATCCAGGCTTGCCAACTTGCCGTGTTTTCCGGCAAACTGCCCGATTGTAATCACTCTGCGTGAACGCACGGGTGGCTTGTGCCGCCCGCACCCGTGGCATCGCGTAGCGTATGGATCAGGCTTGAAAAGGCCGGGACGACAAGCTAAACCTCGTTCGTTACGCGTCTGAAAACGGCGCCGCGCTATGCTACGGCATGTAAATGTATCGACCGGAACGAACGCCAGCAGTCATTTCGGCAAAATCCGGATTGAGACGTGAAACAACAACAATCGTTGGATCAGCAGCCGTGGTTCAAGAGCACGGCTGCGATTGTCACGCTGATTGGTGGCGTCATCGGGCTCTTCATCGGTGCGCTTACTCTGATACGGTCGTTTCCATCATGGCAAAAAGTCTACGAAAACATCGAGATCGTGGTCGATGCATCCGCCGGAATGCGCCAGCCGTTTCACGGCAAAACAAAACAGGAGGCTATCCGCGCTGCGTTTGACGAAATCCTGAGCAAACAGACAGGCGACCGTGACAACCTCGCGCTGCGGCAATATGGCGGTGATTGCAATTCAGAGAAAAACACGCAACTGCTGCTTGGATTTCGTCGTAACAATCAACCTAAAATCCGAAACATCTTGCGCGATTTGAAGCTCGCCGGCGAGGCGCCGCTGGCAAGCGCGGTGGTAAAAGCTACGAATGATTTTCCACGCGCAGGCGACGTGGACAAACGCATCATAGTCGTTGCGGGCGACGGCGGATGCGAGCCGAACGCGGACAAATACATTCGCGATCGTCTAGCGATTTCGGGAGACAAAAAAATCAAGTTGGACTTCCACTTCATTTATCTGGGTGAATCGGAGGAGCAGTTTAAAAAGCTCGAGGAAATCGCGAACGCGACAGGCGGCATCGCACTAGCGGCGAATACGCCTGAGCGATTACAGGCTGCGCTCGTGCGCACGATCGAAGTTGAACCGGTGTTGGGGAATATCCGGAGCAGCACAGAAATTTTGAATGCTGTTGTCGAGAGAACCAACTCCGCGCTCGAAGCGCTAAATCGCAAAGATTATTCGGCTGCGGAACAGAATCTGAAATCCGCGCAACAGCAATTCGAGCGCACAGAATTGCTTTTCCAGGACTTCCGGAAACGGCAAAGCCGCGATATTTTTAAGAATGCGCAACAAGTGGCGAGTGAGAATCGAGACCTACAGAGCCAGATTCTGGCAATGGTGCGCGAGATGATCCGGCAAGCTAAACACGGCGACAATGAAAGTTACAATAGATCGATCAATAATTTCAACGCTGCTAAAGACACTTACAACAGTAACGTTCAAAAACTGGACGAATTGCAGCGAGAAATTGCTCACGAATGAGTCCGCGTTTTCTAAACTCAAATCGGCTCCGTCGTTTTTCGAAGGCGCGCGAGACTGCTCGGATCGGTTTCGGGTCTATGAAACAACTAAACGATTCTCGACGCACCCGCCACGGATGATCTGAATCCGCGGGGCAGGTTGCCAAACTTTTATCAACCGTGTCCAGCGCAATCGTTGTGTGCCGTTTTAACGAGGTCGTTCAGACAGTCTCACAACCTCTTTAATAATTATGGCGACGGTGACGGAGAACTGCTGACCGCTGGATGAAAATAGTCGTCAAGGTCTAGGTCAAGCAGCAGTTTTCTATTTTCATAACGCGTCTGCAATGCATTCACCGCAGCCACGAGGTATTTTTCGAATCGGGCAAGCTGGCTCGTGCTGAACGTACATTCTTTATGAA
>JBEDUS010000220.1:0-12669 GCA_040414975.1 Candidatus Udaeobacter sp. | reverse complement strand
AACGTCCCGCCGTAGGTCTCGGCCATCACCTTCGTCAGCGCCGCCGTCAGGGTCGTCTTGCCGTGGTCCACGTGACCAATCGTCCCCACGTTCACGTGCGGCTTGCTGCGCTCGAATTTCTCTTTGGCCATGGAAGTTTCCTCGAAAGGGCGCATCGCGTCGTGCGGCGCCGAAATCCCAACAAACCAACTTTCAACTCAACACCGGCTGCCCGGTCGACTGGAGCCCACGACCGGGATTGAACCGGTGACCTCGTCCTTACCAAGGACGTGCTCTACCAACTGAGCTACATGGGCTGCTCGTCGCCAGCCCAGCGCCTCTGCGGCAACCCGAGCGGCAAACCGGTTTCGCGTTCTGCCAGAGATTCAAAAGTCCCAAAGCCGCGTCAAATTTGCAATTTGAACGACCATGGGACCGCCTCGTTCCAGCAAAAAGCGTCCGCAAGCTAACCGCGCGCACCGTTGTGTCAAAGAAATTTCTCGGTGGGAACAGCACGCCGCTGCCGCAGCAAAAACACGTCGCAGGCGTTGTCCATACACTCAGCGGATTATGCTGCTCTTCTCTTCGGCTTTTCCTCGCGTGACCAAACGTACAATGATCGCAATGATGATGAGCGCGACGATGACAATGCCGACGTTAAGCGGAGTGATCAAACCCGAGCCGGGCGTTGGAGTGGGAGTAGCCGAAGGGGGAGGCGGAGCGTTTTTCGCCGCGAGCATTCCCTGCACGTATTGCAATCGCTGAACGGTCTCATAATCATTTGGTGTTAGCTTTAAGGCCGCCTGGTAATCGGCGATGGCCTTTTCATATTGCTGCAACGAAGTGTACGTAGCGCCGCGTTTCACCAGGTGCTCGGCATCGTTCGGGTTTTTTTCGATCAGCAACGTGTAGTCGGCAACGGCCGCGTCGTAGTTTTTCAGGTTCCGGTTTGCCCACGCGCGTCGGTCATAATTTTGTAGATCATCCGGTAGTTTCTGAATCGCGACGGTGAAGTCCGCCGCCGCCTTATCCCATTGGTTGAGACCGATCTCAGCAAAACCGCGAAACTTGTAAGCATACGCGTCGTCAGGTTTGAGTTCGATCGCCTTATCAAAATCCGGCAATGCTGCATCGAATTGATTTTGCATTTCAGCGGTCATCCCACGCTCGCGATAGGCTACTTCATCCTTTGGAGAGAGTTCGATTGCCTTAGAAAAGTCAGCCAAGGCAGATGCAAACCTTGTGGCCGCTGCATCTGAATCTCCTGCAGCCAGAGCTGCCTGCGCCGCTTGGCGATAAGCTGTGCCGCGATTAGCGTAACCGCGTCCATCTTTCGGACTCGCTGCAATCGCTTTGGTAAATTCGTCAATCGCGCCTTGAAAGTTCTTTTGTTGAGCGAGCTCGATCCCTCGCTGCATGTGGCTCGCAGCCCCTCCTGCTGATTTCGCTGGTGTTTTCGCCAGGCAAACGCGACTGCCTGCAAAACAGAGAAGTAAGGCGGTTGCGATAGAAATTGTTTGTTTGTTCAAGCTATTCGATCTCCTTTCAGCCTAACTGTTGAGCGATTTATGCTTGTAGGCGAGCAAATTAACGCGCGGAAGGCCTAAATGAATCAAACAAATTCGATTGAGGGATTTGTCGATCGACGCCGCCGCACAAGGCTGTCGGAAGGCTACGCAGCTGTCTTCGCCACGGTCCTCATCTGGTCTACGCCATCGCTGTTCATGTATTATTTGAATCGTTATTACGATCCGTGGGCGCAGAATTTTTATCGTTATCTTGTCGCCTGTCTCGCTATTGCTCCGCTCCTGATTTACCGCGCTCATCGCGGCACTTTCACGCTCGAGTGGCGCGCTGTAATGATGTGTCTTGTCCCATGTCTTCCTAATGTAGTTCATCAAGTAACGCAGGTCGTCGCTCTGTTCTACATGGGCCCGGGCGTTTATACGATTTTCGCCCGCGCATCCGTGATCTTCACTGCTTTGCTCGCCCTCGCATTTTTTCCTGAGGAACGCCCGGTGATTCGTCAATGGCAGTTTCAATTGGGTACACTCCTCGGCTTAATTGGCGCCTTTGGCGTAATCTGGTTTCAACCGGGTCGAGAAAGCGAACGCATGAAGCTTCCCGGGTTATTCATTGCCTTCACCGCGACATTTTGTTGGGCACTCTACGGCGTCCTGATCAAACGCCCCTCTGCGCAGCTCGGCCCGACACGCAGCTTTGGACTGGTCAGCTTGATCACCTCGATCCTGCTGCTTCCTCTTACTTTCGCGTTTGGAAAAATTTCCGCACCACTTCATGCCGGGGCGCAGGCGAATCTAATTTTAATCGTCTCAGCTGTGACCTGCATTACGCTGGCGCATGTGTTGTACTACGTCGCCATTCGGGAAATCGGTGTGGCACTCGCGCAAACGCTGCAACTTCTCTGCCCGGCCCTGGCATTGGGCTTGTCCGCCTGGATTTATGGTGAACGGCTAACTCACGCCCAGCTCTGGAGCGCAGCTATTTTGCTGCTGGGCGCGTTCCTGGCCATGCGCGTGAAACCGATCGCGACATCTGAAACCGCGGAGAATATCTGAGCGCTGGACACTCCGCGCGGGATTGGATTATCCAGTATCGAGAATCCAGCATCTGTTTTCATCCTGTGAATCTCAAAAAGTATCTCCGACGTCGGCAAAAAGAGATCGATCGCGCGCTGGATCGCTATTTGCCGAAACCGAGTACCAAACCCGCGACACTCCACAAGGCGATGCGCTACAGTCTTTTTGCCGGCGGCAAACGATTGCGACCGATTCTGTGTCTCGCGGCGGCTGAAGCTTGTCGCGGCAATGTCGTCAATGCGCTTCCCCTGGCTTGCGCTGTCGAATGCATCCATACCTACTCCCTCGTGCACGATGACCTTCCCAGCATGGATAATGACGATTTCCGGCGCGGCCGCCCCACATGCCATAAAGTCTTCGGCGACGGCATCGCGGTCCTAGCCGGAGACGCGCTGTTAACGATTGCGTTTGAAATCGTCTCCACTGCGAACCCCACACCGCGTTACGACATTTCAGTTTTGTTGCGAGAGATTGCGATCGCGGCAGGAAGCCGGAGGCTGATTGCTGGACAAGTGGCCGACCTTGAAGCAGAGGGTAAGCGAGTCAAACGCGATCAGTTGCGATTTATTCACGAGAACAAGACCGCAGCCATGTTGAAAAGCTCGGTCCGCCTCGGGGCGATGAGCGCCAACGTAGACCCGAAAAGACTTGCTGCGATCTCGCAGTTCGGAGAGCGCCTTGGTCTCGCCTTCCAGGTCATCGACGACATCCTCGATGTAACACAAACCTCGGAGACACTTGGCAAAAGCGCCGGCAAAGATGTCGCCGCGAAAAAGGCGACTTATCCCGCAGTGATTGGCCTGGAGAAATCACGCGCGGAAGCCAGACGACTCACACGCCAGGCGCACGATGCGCTGTCTGTATTTCGCAGCGCCGACGCCGAACCGCTTCATGCGCTCGCAAATTACCTCCTCGAACGCAAGTATTAAGATTCACACCAGCGCCAGATTGGGATCGATCTCTTCCGCCACTTTAGACTGAAATCCACCCTGCGATCGCAGCAATGCGGCAAACGCGATCATGGCCGCGTTATCGGTGCACAACCATGGCTCGGCATTTTTGAAGTCCAATCCGTCGCGCACGCATGCCTCGCCCAGTTGTTTTCGCAATTCCTGGTTGCAACTGACCCCGCCGCTTACTGTCACAAGACCGACGCGGCATTTCCGCGCTGCCGCGATCGTCTTGCGCACCAGGACATCGATAATTGCCTGTTGAAACGATGCGCAGAGATCGGCCAACACGGGTCCATCCAATTTGTAGGACGTCTGTGCCGGTCGCCGCTCCTCGTCCGGCGTTTCGCAAAAACGCCCTACAAGCTTCGGCAGCAAATAGCGCACGGCCGTTTTCAGTCCGCTAAAACTGAAGTTGCCCGAGTCGAGCATGCTGCGCGGTAAATCGAAACGATTCGGATCGCCGCTTCGTGCGTGTTTTTCAATCTCGGGGCCGCCGGGATATCCCAATCCCAGCATCTTGGCGACCTTATCGAATGCTTCGCCAGCGGCGTCATCGACAGTTCGTCCGATTAATTTGTAATCGCCCAGTTCATGCACTCGAACCAACATCGTGTGTCCCCCGCTCACGATCAGCGAAGTATTCGGGCGAAGTTCGTCATCGCCACCTGCGGCTCCGAAAAAAGGCGAGAGCAAATGTCCTTCGAGATGATTGATGGCGAGGTAGGGTTTTCCAAAGCCGATCGCCAATCCTTTGGCAATCGAGGCACCGATCATAAGCGAGCTCGCCAGACCTGGTCCGCTGGTCGCGGCAAATGCTTCGACTTCTGACAAACCAATGTTCGCTGAACTTGCAGCGCGATCGAGCAGCCGCGGAGCGTAAATAAGGTGATTCCGCGACGCGATCTCCGGCACGATCCCACCATATTTTTCATGCGCGGCAATTTGCGATGCCACTTCGCTAGCAAGCAATTCCGACCCTGAGTTACCGTTCCGTTGTCGCAAGATCGCGACGCCGGTTTCGTCGCAGGAGGTTTCTAACGCCAAAACTGTCACGTCGAGCGAAGTTGAGAGATCTCCGGAAGCTAAATTCCCCGTAAGGTCGAAATCGGAAACAAGGTAAGAGATTCCTCGACTGCGCCCGGAATGACAACTATGCGGATTGCGGCGTCTACTTCTTTACCGCTTGCGCTTTTGGCGCGTTCTCTTGCGCGTAAATCATGACGCCCTTTAGCGCATCGATTGCTCGCAACATCTGCGGGTCTCTGGCCTTGATGATGCCTTTCTCCTCCTCGGGTTTCACATTTCCCGCATTACGCAGCGCAAAGAGAGAACGTTCCTGCTCGGCAGTCATTGCGACACGAATATTCGGCGTCACGCCATTACCCTGAATGACCTGTTTGCTCGGCGTGTAATATTTGGCCGTTGTGAAGCGCACCGCGGAGCCGTCCGGCAATTGCATGACGTTCTGCACGGAACCTTTTCCAAAGGTCGTTTCGCCGACAAGCACCGCTCGGCGCAAATCCTTGAGAGCTCCGGCAACAATTTCTGCGCCGCTTGCGCTGCCTTCATTGATCAGCACAACCATTGGAAAATTCGGGCGCTCCTTCTTCACGCCGGAGGTGGAATAATCGTGCTGTTGAGAAGCGACCCGGCCCTGCGTTGAGACGACTTTTGTGTTCGGCGGGAGAAACTGCGCACAAACGTCGACCGCGCTATTCAGGAGCCCGCCTGGATTGTTCCGTAGATCTAAAACAAGCGCCTGCATCCCTTGCTTTTCCAATTCATCGAGTGCTTTCGACAGTTCGTCGGCGGTCGGCTCGTTGAATTGCACCAGCCGGATATAGGCAATCTTGAATGGACCGGTAAGCTCCGGGTCAAGCAACCTCGCTCCTTTGACGCTTTGAACTTTTATCTCCGCCCGTTGCAGCGTGTACTCCTTGATTTCTTTGGTCGATGGCCTCAGCAGAGTAAGGGTTATTTTTGCTCCAGCAGGCCCGCGCAACACGTTGATGGCGTCCTGCAGATCCATTCTTTCGGTTGAAATGCCATTGATTCGCAAGATCTGATCGCCGGAAAGGATTCCCGCCTTCGCCGCAGGTGTGTCCTCCATCGCGGTAATCACCGTCGGCAAGCCGTTTTTCATTGAAACTTCAATCCCGAGACCATTGAAACGACTGCGGGTGTCGTCCTGCATATCGCGGAAATCATCCGGATCCATGAACTGGCTATGCGGATCGAGTGAGGAAAGCATCCCCTTCATTGCCGCGTTGACAAGATCGTGGTAGCTCGTCTTGTTTTGATCCACGTAATCCTGCCGAATCAATTCGAGCGCTTTTGCGAAAATTGAGATTTGCGCGTAGCCGTTATCCTCTTCACTCTTTCCCGGCTCGGTATCCTGCGCGAAGACGGCAGAAATAGCGCCGAGCAAGAGACAGGCCGACGATGGCAAGATCATGAAACGCCTCATACTCCGACCCCAGCTTGAAAAACAGGCTCACCATCGCTCACGGGAAATATTTGGCAACACCCAAGCCAAAGCGTTGTCTTAGCTTTACGCCGCCAATGAAACCAATCCTTAGCGTCAAAGCGCTCTCGCTCATCCGTTTCGCAAGCCAAGCTGCAGCCCACTTGCTCTGTCGAAGCGCTCCTCTTTGCGTGGTCACGAACTATTTCGGCACGCCGGCGTGGCTGCAACAATGAGACCGAATCGACCCTCGAAGAAACGCTTCCTCGCGCTCCTTCTCCTGCTTCCGGTAGCGTACCTTTCTCTCAAAAGCATTCCGAGCTTCGCTGAGGAAATAGAAGACGGCGAGTACGAGGCCGTAGCCGAGGAATACATTAAAGGTTACCTCGGGGCTCACCCCTTGCAGGGCACTGCTCTTGGACTTCACGAATACGACGGCAAGATCACCGATTACAGCCGCCTCGCGCTTGATGCCGAGCTTTCGCGGCTTCGGCGCTTCGACGATCGCTTGAGCAAATTTGATCCGGGCAAGCTGAGCCCCCGCCAATCGATCGATCTTCGAATACTGCAGGCCGCATTGAAGAAAGACCTCTTTGAAATGCAGGACATGTCCATCTTTGAACGAAACCCGATGGTCTATGCAGGCGTTGCCGACGTAAATGTTTATATCAAGAGGAATTTCGCACCGCTCGAAGATCGCGTTCGCAGTCTTGCCGCAATCGAATCTCAAATTCCAAATATCCTCATCGCGGCGAGGACAAACCTCAATGACGTTGTTCCCAAACCGTATGTGGAGCTCGCCATTCAGATCGCAAGAGGTTCCGCGGATTTCCTGAAAAAAGACCTCGTTGCGGCCGTTGGCAATCTCAAGGATGAACAGCTTCGCGTCAGTTTTCATGAGGCCAATCGCAAAGCCGCAAATGCGCTGAACGATTATGCAACGTGGCTGGAACGCGAGAAACTTCCGAAAGCCTCGCTCGATTTCGCCTTGGGCGAAGAAAAATTCAGACGCTTCCTTGCGCAGACCGAACTGGTCGATGTTCCGCCGCAAAAAATCCTCGAGATCGGCATGGAGCAACTAAAAGCCGAACAAGCGGCGTTCGCCGAAGCGGCAAAAAAAATCGATCCGAACAAGTCGCCGATTGAAGTTTTTAAGCAAATCCAGAGTGAACATCCTACGCCGCAAAATCTCATCCCAGATGTGGCCAAAAACCTGGATAAGATTCGCAAATACGTCGTGAACCGTCGTTTAGTCAGCATCCCATCTGATGCCCGGGCGAAGGTGAAGGAGACTCCGCAATATCTGCGCGCTACGTCTTTCGCGTCGATGGATACCCCTGGTCCATTCGAGAAGCGTGCCAATGAAGCCTATTACTACGTCACACCGGCGGAGAACAACTGGCCCGAGAAACAAAAACAGGAATGGCTTACAGCCTTCAATTATTACACTTCCGACGTCGTTTCGATTCACGAGGCTTACCCTGGTCATTATGTTCAATTCCTGCATTTGAACGCATCGCCAGCGACTAAAGTCGAAAAAATCTTCGGCAGTTATGCGTTCATCGAAGGATGGGCGCATTACTGCGAAAAAATGATGCTCGACGAAGGCTACGGCAGTTCCGGCGACTCCACCCCCAGCGAAGACGACGTGAAGCGCGCGGCCAAATATCGCATGGCACAGGCCGACGAAGCGCTGCTTCGATTATGCCGATTATGTGTGTCGATCAAGATGCACACGCAGAAGATGTCGCTCGACGAGGCAACCAAGTTTTTCCAGGAGAATTGTTATTACGAGGAGAAACCCGCACGACAGGAAGCAATGCGCGGCACTTTCGACCCCGGTTATCTGAATTATACCCTGGGCAAATTACAGATCCTGAAACTGCGCGACGATTACAAGGCGCAACAGGGCGACGATTTCTCACTGCAAAAATTCCATAACGAGCTGCTTAACCACGGGATGCCACCCATCCGTCTCCTTCGCGAAATCATGCTCAAGGACCAGAGCAAGTGGGACCAAGCGCTGTAACCGAGATCATGCTGCCAGCCTGGCTGAGTTCCCCTCTCACCACGGAATCTCCTTGCGATCGCGCAAAAATTTCCCGGTAAGCTCCTGCGGCGCATCTGTAGCGAGCCACACAATCGTGTCCGCGCCTTGTTCCACTGAGCGGGCAGCGGCTTGCCCGCCCATATCCGTTCGTACCCACCCGGGGCAAACTGAATTCACCGCAAACTTCGGCAACGCAGTGGCGAGCTGCGATGTCACGCCGTTAAGCGCAGTTTTCGAAATGCAGTAAGCAGGCGACCAACCATCCGCGCCGCCGGTTAATTGCCCGCCGCCACTCGAGACATTGATCACGCGCGGCGCTTTGCTTCTTCTGAGCAAGGGTACGAACGCGCGTGTCACGCGCAGCGCGCCGAGCGTATTCGTTTCGAGCGTGTTTCGCAAGAGCTCATCGCTGATCTCCAGGATTGCATCGTCTCCGTCGACCATGATCCCTGCGTTGTTCACGAGTACGTCCAAATGGTCAGCAGCTCCGGCAAACTCGCGCGCAGCGGCTGTGACGTTCGCGTTGTCTACAACGTCAATTTTCAAAAAAGTGACCTTCCCGCCGGCCTTCGCAATCTTCTCCGCCGCCTTGCGACCAGCGTCCCTGTTTCGCGCCCCGACAAACACATGAAATTCTTTTCCCGCGAGCTGACGCGCCACCTCGTAGCCAATCCCTTTATTAGCTCCGGTGACCAACGCCGTTTTCATATGTGGCGATTCGATATCGCTTTAATCGGCGACCCAGTCGTCATTCTCACTTGGCAACAGATCTCTCAGCATTGGCTGTGGGTTCGACGGTAATTCCTCCACATCACGCAATTTTTTTGTGATAACGCGGGATCGAACATCGACGTCCTCCATCTTCCGCGAGGCCTGATCGATCTTCTCCTTCACTGCCGACAATGCATCACCGAATTTACCAAACTCGGTTTTCACTGCCGCTAATAAATTCCAGACCTCGCTTGAGCGTTTTTGAATCGCAAGCGTGCGAAAACCCATTTGCAAACTGTTGAGCAGTGCGGCCAGCGTAGTTGGTCCAACAAAAGTCACCCGGCAGTCGCGCTGGACGTTTTGAACCAGACCCACACGACGAATCGCTTCTGCGTAAAGCCCTTCGCTCGGCAAAAATAAGAGCGCAAAATCGGTCGTCTTTGGCGGATTAATGTACTTCTCGCAAATATCTTTTGCGCAGCGCTTCAACTGCGTCTCCAGAGTTTTCATCGCCGCTTCCACCGCTATGGAATCGCCACTTTCCTGCGCCGCGGTCAAACGCTCGTAATGTTCCATCGGAAATTTTGCATCAATCGGTAACCAGACCGGCGCACCGTCCTCATCGCCGGGCAATTTGATCGCAAACTCAACACGCTCCTCGGTGTCGCCCCGCGTCTTCATGTTTCTAGCAAACTGGTCGGGCGTCAGCATTTCTTCCAACAAGACGCCGAGCTGCCACTCACTCCAGCCGCCGCGGGTTTTCACATTCGTTAGCACGCGTTGCAAGCCGCCTACGTCGCTGGCCAATTGCTGCATCGCGCCGAGACCCTGATGCACCTGCTCAAGTCTATCGCTGACCAGCTTGAACGACTCGCCGAGGCGTTTCTCCAGTGTGCCCTGTAATTTTTCATCGACAGTCGCGCGCATTTTGTCGATCTGCCTCGAGTTGTCCTCTTGCAATTGCTTTAAGCGAAGATCGACAATCGAACGCACGCCTTCAAGAGATTTCGTCAGCTCTTCACGTTGCGCCTTTGCGGCATTCGCACCCTCCTCACGGCTGCGCGCCATCTCGTCGCGAAGCGTTCGGTCGCTCCGCTCCTGGGCGCGCTCGAGTAACTCGATCTTTCCTGCGAGTGCCCCATTACCGGATGCGCCACGCCGTGCCAGCAGCAAGATAATTGCGACAAGCAAGCCGCCCCCAAGCACGCCGATGACGAGATAAACGACGTTCATTCTCTGAGCCCAAATCCTCTCTGCTGTTAACCATCAAGAGATTCCTCGACTTCGCTTGGAATGACAAGGCCGACTAAAACCGCACCTTCACGCCGCCATACGCAGCGCGACCGAGAGCAGGGAAGCCGAAAACCTCCGAGTAATGTTCGTTCCCTAGATTGTCGACTCGCCCGAAGACCGAGAAGTGTGGCGTAACGTCATACTCCGCGGCGATGTTTACGAAGGAATAATCCTCGATGTCGAAGTTTGGGCCGCCGAAGTTCAATTCTTCGCGCGCATTTACGAACTTTGCTTCGACAACAGTGCGCAGTTTCTTGAACCAAAGATACGAAGCAGAAACATAAACTTCGTTACGCGGCCGGCGCGGCAAACGCGAGCCTTCCGGTTGAGAAATATCGCTGTTGTCCGTCTTTACGGCCTCCAGATAAGTGTAGCTCGCCATGAACACAAGATTGGGAATTGGTTGCGCTCGTAATTCGGCCTCCAATCCCTGTGTTTCGGCTGCCCCGAGGTTGAGCGTTTGAAAGAGGCCGTTGAACCCAATCACGTTCGACAAATCATTGTGAAAGTAGGTCAAATCGAGCGAAACGCGATTCTCCCAAAGCTCCTGCCGGACGCCAATGTCCCAACCGAAATCCTTTTCCGGGTTCAAATTAGGGTTGTTGCCGAAAATCTTGTCCTGACTGCTTGGCGGACTGAACCCCGTCGCAACGGTCGAGTGCAATGTTGTGTTTGTCTTGTCGATCTTGTAACTGCCTGCAACGCGATAAGTCCACACCCCGCCAAAATCGTTGAAATGATCGAACCGGCCGCCGGCGACAAAGATTAAATTCTCGATTGGCATCAGCGTCGCCTGCACAAAGCCCGCGACCTCCAGCGTGTGGTCGCTGATAAAAGTCGGTTGTGGCCCGAACGCTTGCGAAACAAACGGGCGCTCCTGCCCCGCATTCACGCGGCTGTAGAAAAACCCGGAAGTTAGCGTGAGCCACGAGGTTGGACGCAAATCGTTTTGATAATCGATTTGCGTCCGTTCAAAGAGAGCGCGCGTGGGTCCGACAAAGCCATCCTGGTTTGGATCGTTTACTTGACGCTCGTGATCGTAACTGAAAATGAATTTATGGTCCCACCAGTCGGTTGGCCTCCAATCAATGTGAGGACCAATTAACCAGCGTTCCGTCAGAAAGTGATCAATGGGACGCGGATCGAAGATCGTATTGGGATTTCCGGTGTCGCTTACCGAGTAAGTAAACAGGCTGCCAATGCGCAGTTGTTCGTCAGGCGACCAGCCAACGTCCGCAATCCCAGCGGAGTTTCTGTAATTATTATTGGGACGCGCGTTGTCGGTATCGAGCCGGCTAACACCGATCGAATAATCGAAGTCGTCGACTTTACCGTCACTCTGGCCCATTCGCGGAAGGTGTCGTACGACCCAGCCTCGGCAGCAACCATCGCGCCCGGAGTCCCTGCGCCCTGTTTCGTGAAGATTTGAATCACTCCAGCGAGCGAGCGCGGTCCGTAGATCGTGCTTTGCGGCCCGCGCACGACTTCGATCCTGTCAATATCGTCCGTTGTAAAGTCGGCGAAGTTCATTGCGCCAGATAGACCCTGGTTAATCGGAATGCCGTCGAGCAGCACCTGCATGTCTTCACTGGGCAATCCGCGCATAAAAACGGAAGTCAACTGACCGCCCGTTCCCGTCTGGACAACAGACAGCCCAGGCACTTCGCGAAGCGCGTCGCTCACGCGCTGGATTTGTTTTTGCTCGATATCCTCCGAGGAAATTACGCTCACACTAGCGGGCGATTGATCCAGCGGGATGTCCAAGCGAGTTGCGGTAACCACGATCGGCTCCGCTTCCATTTCCAGTGGGGAAGGAGTCGGCGACGCTTCCTGACCGACACAAAGACTGGACACAAGGGCCAACAGTGCGAACGCGAAAAGGCGCGTCCTGTGTACTCCCCAGGTATGAACAAACCAAACCGGACGATTTTGCATAACAAGTTACCTCCAACTCCGAGAGTTGGACTTGTTAGGCTCTGATCGCTTCGGCGGTCATAGACCGCCGCCACAACAGGCCAGATCGCCCAGCTCCCATTCTTCTTTTTGCGAAGAAGTTTTTTCGGTCCGCTTGTAGCCGAAATCGTTGATCCCGGCCGCCGCGATCACCGATCGCGGCTACAGAACAGCCGAATGAGGTGGACCGGACAAATATTCTGGCTCCTGGGTTTGCTCCGGCAACCGCCGGAATCACCTTCTTCCCGCCTTCACCCCCGAAGATTTTCGGAGACTGGCCCTATGGAAAGTCGTATCCAGTTACAGCAGCGCAACTGCTCCCGATTCTCACGGGATTTCTTGCGCCAGCCCACTTTTTCAAGCTCGCAAAGAACTGGATCGAGAAGTAGCGGCTTGCGCTCGCCGCTGCAAGACTTATTTGAAATTTATCTCTTCCGCTCAATCACAAACCTTCGACCGAGAGCAATGATTGAGCCTTCTGTTGACAACGTGTCCTCTTTTTTGGCGAATGCTTGAAGGATCGCATTGCGCTTCTCCTCCGGGGTAATTGCCTTGGCTACGTACCGAAAATAGTACGCCGCGTTCTCTCTGATCACGGGACTTGATACCTTTTCGAGTTGCGAGTCGATCTCAGCGGCCGTGTGCAATTCATCCTCGTAATTTTGT